>JALSKY010000262.1 GCA_026988585.1 Deltaproteobacteria bacterium | reverse complement strand
TTGCAGAGTGAGAACAGTATCGGCAGTGACCCGCTTGAGCCTGGCCAGGTCTGGAGCATCAGTCCTGGAGGAATGGATGAGCATCCGGGTCTTTATCGAATTGAGGTGAATGAAGGACCAGGTTCCGGTGTAAAGATCCTCAACAAACCGGTTCCGCCGGCATTCAAAGAAAGCATGGGCTTTGCCGAGCAGAATCTCTACGCCCGTGCCATGCAATTGGTCGGTGACAAAGACCCGAGACATCACGAATTCTCGATTCAGCTTCGGGCATTCGATGCTGCTAAATCAGGAGCTAAACTCGGTGTGGCCGCCTTAATAGCCCTTTGCACTTCTCTGGTTAAAAAAAGCGTTCGGGGCGGTTTGATCATCGTAGGAGAAATTAACCTGGGCGGTTCTATTGAGCCGGTACATAACGCCGTGACCATCGCAGAGATTGCAGTTGAAAAAGGCGCTACCGCTCTGCTGATGCCTGTTGCTTGTCGTCGACAGCTCTTTGACCTTTCTGACGACATGGCAACGAAAATCGACATCCAGTTCTATTCGGATGCTCGGGATGCCCTGCTGAAAGCGATGGTGGAGTGATAAATATGCCAAAGAGTTTGCCAAAACCTATCAGAAAACAAAGAGAGGTCCTGTATATGCCGGCAACAGGACACTCTGCCGTTTTGGGGACAGCTACGGCAGCATACGTCCAGAGGCGCATCAAGGAACAATATGGAGAGCGTGAAACTGCATCGCGAGCTGCTCGGCGAGTTCTACGTTCATTCATCGACTGGGGTGTTTTGAACGAGACCCAAGACAAAGGCGTCTATGCCCAAGGGAATCAGTACTCGATTCAAGATCCCAAGCTCATTGCCTGGTTGGTGGAGGCATCTTTGTACGCGCGTATGAACGGTTCCGCCGCCATCAAGGACCTGCTCGACAGCCCAAGCATTTTTCCATTTCGTCTGACTCATGTCTCAGCCGAGCATGTGGAATCCCTCTCTCCTCGCTTGAACATCCTGCGCCACGGCCTGGATGACGATCTGGTGATGCTGCGGGAAAATAATGGTCAGGCAGCCAGGAAGGAAGGTGCCAAATGACCTGGAAGCAGGCCACTAACATCTTCAACCCTGATGTAGCTGCATTAGAACAGTTCTCTCGTTTCCAGGGCTTCCCGAACCCGACGTTGCTCGAATCCATTGGTATTTCCATTCCGGAGATAGCGCGCCCGTATGCTTCTTGCAGCCATATTTACTCGTGGGGAGAATAAATTCAGATGTCCGGAACTGAACTGTGCCCCTTTTTTAGGCAATAGGTATTGTTCGCCTTTGCTGTATGAGGTAAGCAAAATACAGTGAAAGGAGAACAGAGAATGGCAAGAAGAAAACATAGTCCAGAGTTCAAGGCAAAGGTGGCATTAGCTGCTGTGAAGGGGGAGGAAACCACCAGTCAGATAGCATCCAGGTTCAAGATTCATCCTGCCCAGGTAAGGAGCTGGAAGAAGGAATTTGTGCAAAATGCCTCTGTGGTATTTAAAAAATCTCGCAGTGAAGAAAGGCGACTTGAGAAGGAGATGGAACATCTTTACAAGAAAATAGGCCAGATAACGGTGGAACGGGATTTTTTAGCGAGAAAGTCCGGTCTTCTGTAGAAAAAAGGGAGAGAAAGGCCCTTGTGGAGCCGGACAATCCAGATATCAGCAAGACTTGCCGCCTCTACCTATCTCGTGGACTATCTTGCAACCGTCTGGGGGGTTAGACGGTTCAACGGCTCAAAGGCTGCGGCCATTGGGGCTGTGCTTGGTACCCTGCTGATCTTTGTCATGGGGCCCCCTGGGCATAATCGTAGGGCCATTGCTCGGTGCAATGGCAGGGGAGCTGATTGCAGGAAGCGAGCTCAAGCAGATGTTTACCTCTGGCTTCGGCACCTTTCTTGGTTTTATCGTTGCCATGTTCATAAAGATGATCATCTGCGGGATCATGCTGAGCTGGTTTGTGATAAAGGTGGTTAGCTCCTGGCCTGGAGGGCTGTTTTGATCAAGCCCATGGGCTATACCATGACCATGTTCGAGATGTGATAGCAGATAAGGACTACGTATCCTGCACCCACTATGGCCAGGGCATAGGTGGCCCCCTTTGCCTTGGGGCATTGCCTCGAGCTGAAGACGGCAAGGATGGTGAGCCCCAAAAGGGTCATGGCGTTTTTGATGAGAAAGGCCGCCTCGAAATTTCCGCGGTGAAATAGTGGTGCCAGCAGGGGGTTGGCCTCTGTGGCACCAAGACATAGGTTGTGCACGGTGAGAAAGAAGTCCAGGAGATTGGCGCACCAGATGAAAATCACGGTCCCTGCCACCTTGGCAGGGATCTACTGTGCAAGGAGCCTTGTGATCTTTCCTGGCACACGGCACAATATGGGCAGAGCAATCTCTGCCTGAATCATATTATCTCCTCCCCTGTTTAGCCTTTGAGTATGTGGCCTCAAGGCTGGCCTTGGGCCAAAAACGGCTTTAGTCCAGAATATACAAAAAACGTTCCGTAAAATTATTCAAATCATGACGTGTTTTGCCTGAAAAAGGGTGGAATATATGGTCACGTTTCATTTTTGGGGAAAACTTTTCCTGAAAATCTTTTCCCTTGGGAACAATTTTGGAACAACAGGTGAAATGGCACAAAAAAGGCCGGGGATAGCCCCCGGCCGGGAATAACTCACCGCAGACGCTGTATCACTGGTCGCTGAAGTACTGACCTCCCCTCCAGTCATAGGTGTCTGAGGCCCCGCGGTCGTATCCCCCACTTACAGAGGCAGAATAACCGCTGGCTGTGTTGCTAGTACCCCCGCTCACCGAGGCGAAATCACCGCTGGCAGCGTTGTAGCGTCCCCCGCTTACTGAGGCGGAATAATCGCTGGCTGTGTTGTAATATCCCCCGCTCACCGAGGCGCCACTGCCGCTTGCTGTGTTGTAATATCCCCCGCTTACAGAGGCATCAGCGCCACTGGCGGAGTTACTGCTGCCCCCGCTGATCGAGGCGCTCTCACCACTCGCTGTGTTGGCATGTCCTCCGCTGACAGTAGCCTTAAAACCGCTGGCTATGTTAACAGCTCCACCGCTTACACAGGCCTGTTGTCCAATGCCATGATCGCTACCTGGTGAAACCACATATCGATCTGCGTCACTGTTCCAGGATTTTGTACCGTCACCTGCCAGGTTGTTGAGCCCTCCAAGGATGGCAGAATAGTTGGCAAAGGCAATGTTTCCATCATACTCATTTGGTCCGCCACCTCCTGCCACAAAGGAATAGGATCCGCTGGCCTGGTTGTAACTACCCCCGCTTACAGATGCGTAATAACCGCTGGCTGTGTTGTATTCTCCCCCGCTTACAGTGGCATAAGGATAGCTGGCTGTGTTGTATTCTCCCCCGCTTACAGAAGCAGAAGTCCCGCCGGCCGTATTGTGGCCTCCTCCGCTAACCGAGGCGGCAGAACCGCTGGCTGTGTTACTGAATCCGCCGCTTACAGAAGTGGAAAAACTGTTGGCTTCATTGATCCATCCCCCACTTACAGAGGCATAATCACCGCTGGCTATGTTTTCATATCCCCCGCTTACAGATGCGTAATAACCGCTGGCCTGGTTGCTACGTCCTCCATTTACAGAGGCATAAGACCCGCTGGCTTCATTGTTATGTCCCCCGCTTACAGATGCGGAGAAACCGCTGGCTGTGTTATGGTGGCCCCCGCTTACAGTGGCATAAGCGGCTGAAATGGTATTATAATACCCGACGACAATGCCCCCGTAACTGCTGTAGTTGTGGTATCTCCCTATGATCAGGTTGTGGGAGCCCGTTTGATCAGGAGAGGTGCTACGCGGCTCGTTGTAGCCGATGATCAGGTTGCCAAGACCGTTTACCGTGCCATCTGTGGAACCGCTTCCGCTCCTGATGTAGAGATTGGCCCCTGTTATATACATATCGGTTCCGCTTACAGTCACATACTTGAGCTTCTTCTTGAGTTCCGCGTTTTCGGCCTCCAGGGTATCTACCCGGTCCTGGAGGTCTGATACCTGGCTGGACAAACTGTTTACTGTGGCCTGAAGGTTGGTCAGCGCAGCCTGAAGGGCAGAGATATTGCTCTGGTTTGTTGCCACCTGGCTGGCTGTTCCAAACTCTGAAGAATCCTTTCCGTCAAGCAGGTCTGCATCCAGGCCGGAGCCTGACCCATCGCTTCCTGTAACAATACCAAAGACCTCACCATCCCTGGCGATTGAATCGGGAATGCGGGCCTCATCTATTGTGCCGGACGTGATATCGCTCCCGTCGTGCTGGTGGGTTGTGAGCGCAAACTCAGAGCTGGCATGGCCTTCAAGGCTCTCAGCATCGGCTGCCCTGAAGGAAAAGGCGGTTGAGGTGAGCCTTTGTCTCGGAGAAAGGGTCTCCCAGGTTGAGGTGTCGTCGTTTAAGATCACAACCTCCAGATAGACCGCGTCTGATGAAAAAACACCAGCAGTTAGAGGTGTTACAGAACCGAGCTGCACATTGTAGATCCCGTCTGTAACAGTGACGCTCTGGGTCTCGCTCCAAAGCTCACTTCCTCCTGTTGCGGCATCATAGATGTGAAACTGCACCTGGTAGGTGCCATCCAGGGGATAGCTGTCACTGTCTGTCAGCTTTCCCTGGTAGTTTATCATCCCCGGCACTGCAAGGACAGACAAGGCGCTTACAGCCACCAGCACCACGGCCAACAGAAAAATTCGCCCATAGCTCTTCATGACTCTCCTCCTGTATTGCATCAGGGCCCGGATATGAACAGGGCCAGGTCTGTACCATCCATGTCTCCATCATGGTCAAGATCACATCCCGGGCTATAGCCGGGTTCACTGCCAAGCTGCCCGAACCCTGCTGCAAAGCAGGCAAGATCCGGGCATCCTGCCCCTGCATCTAAGGTGTACCAGAAGCCGGGATAGAGATCATAGCTGTCAGAATAGGGTGGATCAAAAGGATCAAGAAGCGGGCTGGCCTGGCCAATGGTGCTGCTTATCTCGAAGTTTTCAGAACCAGACAGGTTCCCTCCTCCTGAGATCACCGAGGTCGGAACGGCATAAGATGAGCTGGCGCCTGCTCGCAGAGATAAGGGATAGAGTATAAAGAAAAAGACTACACAAAACAGGAGGCCATGAACTGTTGGGGCTTTTGAAATGGCCATCTTTCCACCTCTCTTTCACGATCAAAGATCGTCCAACGAGGACCTGGTCGAGGCGTAATGGCCAATGAGTGAGGCTTCTAAACTTTACAAGACCTCACCGCCCGCCGCCTGCCCCTTGCAGGCAGAACAAGATCGCTCGTCACTTTCTAATTGCGGATTCAAACAGGTCTTCTCCGTATTTAAGAACCAAAGCAGGGTCCTTTCCTGGACCCTGCTCCTTTTGGTGGTTATCATTTACTTCTGTTTCTATATCCACAATATCCCATGAGCCCGAGGAGTCCCGATCCCAGGAGCATGACAGCAGAGGGCAGAGGCACCGGTTTGGCATCCACCTGTAGCACCCAGTCTTCATCAGGCCCCATAAGTATATATTGACCCTGGGCGGTCTGATAGAAGCTGGGTTCCACCCAGCCCCCATCGAAATTCACTACTACTTGGAACAGGAATGAATCGCTCAATGTTATGCTGTTTCCGCTCTCAGAGCTCTGGATGACCCAATCGGAACCAGAGGGCATAAAACTGATGGTATCCGAGTAGAACTTAATTTCTGGAAGCGTAACAGGCGTAGGGTCAGTAATAAGCAACCGTTCTGCAGCAGGATCGTTTGGATCTGCTGTATCATCCAGGATTGCAAACCCGCTTTGGGAAAGATCCCACCATGGCTCAGAGCCCCAACTGTAATTGATATCGATGGCTCCTGATTCAGTAGGCATCCAGATAGTATTGGCATGGGCCACACCAACAAGGAATAACATGAAGATGAGACCCAATCTGACAATCCTTTTCAACATTTCTCCATTCCTCCTACGTAACTGATCTCAATTCTAAATCCTGGAGCTATTCTGACTTGTTCCAGACTGTTTCCTTGCCACACATACAACACCTACAAGGCCAAAACCGAGAAGCAGCAGACTTGCCGGGACAGGCACAGGGGTCTGGCGAAGTTCCAAATCGATCCAAGTTATCTGATCATCGAATTTTACTCCGGCACCGGTATAAAAGCCCCAACCAGTCTGGTCAGTTGGCTCCAAGTCCAAGACACTTAATCCAGGAGCAATACATTGGAACTCAAGAGTACCCAGCTTTACTGTCCCTGAATGCGCAACTCCTAGTGGCGACCCTGCCGCCAAATCTACCTCGCCCTCGCCATAATTGTATGACGGTCGAAATGGCCAGCCGATACTACCGTCATCAAACACCTGGGCAGACAATAGATTTACCTGGCTTGGGTCATATTTGATTTTGAAGGCCATAGTATAGATCTTAGGATTTTCCGGAAGTTCTGATACAAAGACATCAGCAGAGAAAGTATTTCCTACCAACAATGAATAGGATACATCAGGGTTGCCATCGCCTGGCAACAGGTCCAGCCACACCGACGTTGCTGCCCCAGCCTGAACAGTCATAGATAGCAGAAAACTGACCAAGACACCAATCAAAAAATTTCTCTTTTCCATCACTTCTCCTCCTTACTCTGTCAAAGGTTTAAGGACAATTACACGTTCGCCCCCAGTCATTATTAAGGATCGCAAAATCTGGAAAGTTAATGGATCCATCACCATTTAGATCACAGGAAGGATCGTAATTGGGATCTCCAAAGTTGGCTCCCCACGCGGTATTTAACTTGGCATAATCATCAAAGGCTACAGAACCATTGCCGTTGACATCTCCCTCACACGCCCCATCCATGATGCAAATCACTCCAAGGTCTCCAGGGAGATTGGTGGGTTCATCCACTGTCCCGTCCAGTTTCACAAAGTTGTCAAAGGTCTGGGACGGATGGTCAGGATGGTATTTGCCGAGATCCACACTAAGGTAACTGGTCCCGTTTAACTTGGCCTGAAATACTATCCAGCCAAGGAGCACCTTGCCATTGAGGCCTGCAGTACCCACTCCTTTCATGTGGCCCCCGATCATCACGACGGTGCCATTTGCATTGTCGATCTCCACAGCCGGGGTGTTGTACTGGTCATTGGTGGTGGCAGGGTTGCCATCTGCATCCAGGAGCCAGCCATTGTCCAGATTTTCGAACTTGGTGGCCTCAACCACCTCCAGAACAGCCGGATCAAAGGTGACCTTTACTCCCATGCTTATCAAGCTGTCAGCCCCCTCTGCATAGATGTGCACCCTGACCTTGCCACCGACCTCCCGCTGGGCAGTAGCAGGCTCCAGTGACACGGTAAGCCCATATACAGTGGATGCTGTCAGCACCAGGGTGGCGATAGAGACAAAGACAGAAGACAGGAACTTGAGATTGGCCCGTTCCATGATCACCTCCTTACTGTAGAGGTCCAGGAAAGTTGCTCAGGAAATAGTTGAATTTGCCCTTATAGTTATCTTATATCAACGTTGCAGAAATAAAGTCAATACCCTTTTTGGGGGCTGAAAAGTCAATATTATCTGGAAATAATTTGTAATAATTTTGTTTTTTCGTTGAAACGCCTATTAAAGCAGATAATTATGCTGGAAACCTCCCTTATTTTACTGCATCGTCCCTTGATCTGTAGGCCCAATATCTTCATAATAAAAATGTAGGCAATCGTTATATCGTTATCAGATTTCCCTGATCTAACCGGGCTGTCTGCCTGAAAGGGGGCTTATATGGCAAGAAACGGCCTCTTTTGGGTGTATTGGACCAGGCCGGCCATCTTTTTAGTGGTTCTGGCCTTCATGGCACCCAGTCTCTTTCCCAACATATCTCACGGATCAGGAAGCGCCAGTGAGAGCTATTCCATACCTACTTCTGTCTTTTCTGGTGGCGGCAGATCCATGGCCTCAGCAGCCTTCAAGGCTGATAGCACCATTGGCCAGGCCAGCCCGCTTCTTGATCCTTTTGATCCACCCTATTCTGACAGCTATGATCTCTATCCCGGCTTCTGGTACACCTTAGATGCAGGGGCAGGATGCCCGGATCTTGCCT
>JALSKY010000261.1 GCA_026988585.1 Deltaproteobacteria bacterium | reverse complement strand
CATACTTGACATAGATGGCCTTTCTCTTGGCCACCCCCGCATTGTACTCGTCAGGAACCTTTTTAGGACATTTTTCAGCACAGAGACCACAGGCAATACACTTATCAACATCCACATACCTGGGATGCTCCTTGATCTCTACTGTAAAATCACCCTCTTCACCTGTTACTTCCAGAACCTCACTCAACGTCATCAATTTTATATTTAAGTGCCGACCGCACTCAACCAACTTGGGTGCCAAAATTCACATGGCACAGTCATTGGTTGGGAACGTCTTATCCAGCTGGGCCATGGCGCCGCCAATGGCACCTGACCTCTCAACCAGATAGACGTAATAACCTGAATCGGCAAGATCCAGCGCTGCCTGAATTCCGGCTACGCCGCCGCCGACTACCATGACAGAACCAACTGTCTTCTTCGACATGCTACTCCTCCTTCTGAAAGCCTGTTATAAAACCAAACCTTATTTTTCAAACAGATAACAACTCCGATATGCCTAATTCTTGGTGGGAACCACCAGGGAATCGGCTACCAGCTCCCAAAGATACTTGACCTCGATACCGAGATCATACTCCTTGTTGAGGGATTTCATTATCTGGTCACGGCAGTTGTGACAGGGTGTTACCACCAGCTCTGCACCTGTTTCCCTGATCTGCCTGGCCTTGATCCGTCCATAATAGACACGTTCTGCAGCATAGGGCATTGCCCAGGCGCCACCCCCAGCACCACAGCAGTAATTGCTGTACCTGTTAGGCTCCATATCAACGAAATCAGGGGCACACTCCCTGGTTATGATCCTACCCTCTTCAAAATATCCATATCCAAAGGTACGAAGGGATTTTCTTCCATAGTTACAGGGATCGTGATAGGTGCTTTTCATTGGATGGACACTTGGATCTATGTTGATCCTCTTGTCCTTGAGGTACTCCATGAGAAGGTCAAAAACAGAATAGATCTTGATCTGTTCCAGGAATTCTGGGAACCACTGGGTCAACCCGAACCGGGTTGCAAAATAGGCGTGACCTCACTCAGGCAGCAGGAGCGCCTCGCAGTTCAGACGCTTCATGTTGTCCACAATCCTGCCGACAATGGTCTTCATTGCCTCGTCATCACCGGAGAACAGACCCCAGTTGACCCCCTCCCAGTTGTCTGAGGGGATTGTCCAGGATTCTCCGGCACAGTAGAATATCTTCCACCACCATTTCATGTCATCCGGCTCGGCAAAAGGCTCCTTGGAGTTCACTGTAACCAGAATCCTGGCACCACGTTCATCCACAGGCACCTTGAATCCCGGCAGCTCCTCAGCCAGCTCTTCTCCCAGATCCTCCAGGAGAAAGAGAAAATCTTCCTTGGGGATACCAAGGTTGTTTCCCCGCTCAAGACATGCCACAACACCCTTGTGAATTGGCCCAGGAACCTTGTCTCTTGGGGTCAGGGAACGCAGTTTGCGCATGAGCTGGACTATCTTGACATCCATGGGACAGGCCTCTTCGCACTTGGCACACATGGTACATTTCCAGTACCACTTGAGCTCTTTCAACTCGTCATCCATGCCAAGGGCAGCCATCCTGATTATCTTTCTTGGTCCCATTCCATCAACACCTGAGATTGGGCATGCACTGGAACAGGTCCCACAGGTGAGACATACATCTGCCAGCTGCGGATCTGTGGCAATGGTCCTCTCCCTGCGGTAGAGCTGTATGGGTACAGGTTTTTCTTCTACCACATCTTCATCATAAAAACCTGACCCTCTACCTGGCTTGATAGGGGTCTTGCCAAACTTCCTGCACAGCTCCTCATAGTCGGCCCATTCCATCAGGTAGCGCCGACCAGGCCCTTCGGTGGCCGGAATCGCACCGGATCGTATCCAGTTGCGAATGGTATTCCGGTGAACACCGAACTCTTCCGCAAGTTCACTTACCCGGAATTCATACTTCATCTGCTTTTACCTCTCTTCCGTTGTTGTACATTGGTGGTCATCATCTTTTACACCCTGTTGATCAATGGATATTGGATGGTTGGTGGTGGACGCATGGTTCAAGATCTCAAGGATCATATCACAAACCTGGGTCACTGCCTGGGATACAGGCACAGACAACCCAGGAGAGACCTCGTCAGGAATATGCTGTATCTGGACTGCAAAGACCCTGATCTCAATGTCTGTGGCCTCTGACAACTCTGCCAGCATATTCACGGTTGGAAACTGGTGAAGAGAAAAATCATGGATCTTGGCAGCGGGAACCTGCCTTGGAGTGATCTCGAATACCTCCCCGGGCTTACGATCAGGATAATCCACTGCATCTATGATAATTATCCGCCTGGGAGCTATCTGAGGGGCAAGAAGATAATCAAAAAGGATGTCCCTGATACTGGTCCCAACGTCCTCCACAAGGACATCATCAGGCAGCTCGCACTCCTTGAGCCTGTTGATTACCTCCGGCCCTACTCCATCATCGCCGAAGAGAAGATTCCCGCACCCGTAGATAGCTGTCTCAACACGGGAAACAGGAATGTCGGAAAGGATATTGTTGGGCATGTTGTGCAAACACCTTGCGTTTATAAAAGATTTTATTTCCAGAAAATGCTCGTATCAGCTTCACTTTATATTAAATATTGTTAAAATCAACCCTGAATAAGCGCTCACTCATAAATATTTTTTGGCTTATGCACACTTAGCACAACTGAAATTTTTATCAGGCTACAGATATCTCAGATATTTCCTTTTACTTCTTCCAGCAACAGGAGCAGGTATGACAAGAGAAAAAAAGGGCAAAGACGTTCACTCCGTAACCCCCGAGGTAGTTGTAGATTTTCTGAAAAAGACTATCCCCTTCCATCAACTGCCGAAAGATACTCTCGACAAAATTGCAAAAGAGGTCACCATAGATTTCTTTCCCGAGGGCACAATAATCTTCAAGCAGCAGGAAACTGTTGTGGAACACCTTTATATCATCCAAAAAGGCGGAGTGAAAATCTACCTGAAGGATGAGGAGGGGATGGTCACCCTGAAGGATTTCCGGGGCGAAGGCTCATATATCGGAGCCCTTCCCATGATTCACGGGGCTACAGCCAATCTTAATGTTGAAACAGTGGAGGATACCTTCTGTTTTCTTTTGCCCAAAGAGACATTTCTCAAACTGATAAATGAACAGGCAGGATTTGCCCAGTTCTATCTCAAAAGCTTTTCTGACAAATTCATCAGGACCGCCTATGCAGAACTTCGCCATCACAAGGTGGCTCCCAGGACGGAAGGGGCACTATATCTCTTTTCTGTAACTGTAAAGGACCTGATAAAGCGGGAGCCGATTACCATACAGGCGTCCCAGACTGTCCAAAAGGCGGCAATCGAGATGGCCAGGCATCATATAGGTTCCTTGCTGGTGAGAGATGAACAGGACGAGATCATAGGAATAATCACGGACAAAGACCTCAGGAACAAAGTCGTCGCCAAGGCAAGGCCATACAATACTGCGGTGTCTGATGTGATGTCTTCACCAGTGGCAACCATAGATTCCGATACCATCTGCTTTGACGCACTCCTCTACATGATGAGGAACCGTATCCACCATCTCGGTCTGAAGAAAGGCAAAAAGGTTATCGGTGTTATAACATCACATGACATCATGGTGTTACAGGGGAGCTCTCCCATCTATCTATTCAGGGAGATAGTGGCCCAGAACCGGATTGAGGACATCTATCCCCTGGCCAAAAAGATTCCTTTAATTGTGCGCACCCTGATTGAGGAGGGAGCCAAGGCAAACAACATCACACGGATGATTACCATCCTGAATGACCATATTTTGAGCCGCATCCTTTTTCTTTTGGAATCAAAGTTTGGAGCCCCGCCTCTCCCTTACTGCTGGCTGCTCATGGGAAGTGAAGGAAGGAAAGAGCAAACCTTCAAGACAGATCAGGACAATGCCCTGATCTTTCAGGACCCGGAAAACCAGGAGCAGGGCAGGGCCTGCAGCGAATACTTCGCCCGGTTTGCGGCAGAGGCCGTAGAGCATCTTGAAAAATGTGGTTACTCAAAGTGTCCCGGAGAGATAATGGCATCCAATCCCAAGTGGTGCCAGCCCTATTCCAGCTGGCAACAGACATTTGACGGCTGGATACTCAAGCCGGAACCCAAAGAGATACTCCACTCCACCATATTCTTTGATTTCAGACCTGGATACGGTACCTTTGATCTGGGCTTCAGGCTGAGAGACCACCTCTCTGCCACCATCCCGCAACAGGAGATATTCCTCTTCCATCTGGCAAAGGACTGTCTCGAAGCCCGTCCACCGCTGACTTTTTTCCGAAATTTCATTGTGGAAAAGGATGGGGAGCATCGAAACAGCCTGGACATAAAAAAACGGGGGCTGGTGCCCTTTGTGGATTTTGCCAGGCTCTTTGCCCTGAAGTTTGGTCTCAAGGAGACAAACACGGTTCGGAGGCTGGAAGCACTGCATGAACAGGAACATATTTCCAAGGAACTCTTTTCTGAGACTGTAGAGGCCTATGAGTTCCAGATGCAGCTCAGGTTCATTCATCAGTTGAGATGCATGGAAGAGGGAAGAGAACCTGACAACTATATCAGGCCTTCAGACCTTACTGACATAGAAAAGCAGACACTGAAGGAGGCATTTGGGGTGATCAACAGGCTTCATTCCGTAATAAAAGAGACCTTTCCCATGATCTGAACCGGCACACAAGACCGATTTCAATGTGGTAACCATGTTAACCAAGTTGTTTAACAGGTGGAAAAAGAAAGATCCGGTCATAGAGCGGAACCACGCATATTTCAAGGAGTTCAACCAGGAGAGGCCCCTTGCCTCCTATGAATTCGTAGTATTCGACTCCGAGCTCACTGGTCTTAACCCGAAAAGAGACGAGATAGTCTCTATGGGAGCTGTACGGATCAGGGATTTCCGTATAGTCGTTTCTGAAACGTATCATCAATTTGTCAAGCCCGCCAAACCGCTACCCAAGGACAGTACCCTGATACACAGGATCACGCCGGAGCAGATCGAATCAGCCCCTAAAATCGAACAGGTCCTCAAGGACTTTATAGAGTTCTGTGACGGAGCCCTGATAGTTGGTCATTACATAGATCTGGACATGGCCTTCATCAACAAGGTCTGCTCCAAGCAACTTGGAGCACCACTTGGCAATCCCTGTATCGACACCCTGCGTCTGGCCCAGGTTTATCGTGAAGAAAAATGGGGCAACTATTACGACCAGTTTGACTACAAGGTGTCGTTCAACCTTGCAGATCTCACAAAAGAATATGGCCTTCCGGAATTTCCTCAGCACGATGCCCTGCAAGATGCCTTGCAGACCGCCTATCTATTTCTCTTCCTGACCAAAAAACTGAAACAGGGAGGAATCACCACCCTGAAAGATCTCTATCTTGCAGGGCGGTCATGGCGATGGCTCTTCTGAATGCCTCTATTTCCATCTATAGATATGATGGATAGCTGCCAAGTTTGCCCTTGGCATCCAGGCCTATTGAGTATATGTTTTTTGGTTACCGTCGAACAGACTGCATGGGGACCGTCTGTGCCCTGGCATCCTGCCTTTTGGCTCTCAGCCAGTGAAACAGTCATGGTCTGCGTGCAACTTCACCGGTGAAAATCAGAAAGACAGGAGAACCATTGGAATGAAAGCCAGAGTCTCAAGCCATTCAGTTCAGGAAAGGGATGCCTGTGCCATCATAGCCATGGTGGACAAACGTGGCCAGAGTACCCATGCCAACATAGCCAAGACCATCGAGGCCCTCACCAGGATGGGACACCGATCAGGGGATATAAAAGGAGAGGGAGATGGTTGCGGAATCCTCTGCGATCTTCCCAGGACTATCTGGGCCAGAAGACTGGAAGAGAAGGGGCTCAGCCGCTACCTGTCTGAGAGTAACAAATTCTTTGTAGGGCATTTCCTCCTGCCAAGGGCCATCACCAAAGATGCCCAGCAGATCATGACCAGGCTGAAAGAGCTCTTTGCAGAGAGAAATATCGAGATACTCATCGAGATTATCGGGAATACCAGAAATCAGGAACTGGGTCCAAGGGCACAGGCTGAGGCCCCGCTATTCTGGCAGGTAGCCGGTCTTGTCAACTTTCCCAACAGATTGGAAACCAACAGAAATTTCTTTCAGATCCAGATGGAGATGGAGAGGCTGGTCCCGGAGATCCATATTGCGTCCCTGAGCCTGGACTCTGTGGTATTCAAACTGCGCGGCATGCCAGACCTGCTTCCACGGGTCTATCCGGAACTGATGGATCCTGAGATTACCTCCATCATCTCCCTTGGACACAGCAGATACTCTACCAATACCCTTCCAACAGTGGAGAGGGCCCAGCCATTCTCTGTTCTTGGACATAACGGAGAGATAAACACCATAGAAAGGCTCAGGAGCATCGGCAGAATTCTCGGCATCGAACCGGTGCCTGGGGGGAGTGACTCCCAGGATCTCAACAGGGTGATCGAGGGACTCATAAACCTCTACGGTCTGGAACCCATGGAAGCCATGGAGATGGTCTTTCCAGCTATCCATAGTGAAGTGGACTATTATGATGATGACCTGAAGAAACTCTATACCTTCTACAGATGGTTTTTCCCCTCTTCTGCCCAGGGTCCGGCAGCCGTTGTCACCAGATTCGGCAATGTCTGCATGGGAAGCGTAGATGCCCTTGGGCTGCGTCCCCTCTGGTTCGGCGAGAGTGATTATGAATATTTCCTCTCGTCTGAAAAGGGGGTTGTAGATATCAAAAAGACCATGAACGACCCGATTCCGCTGGGTCCTGGCGAAAAGGTTGCCATAGAGGCATCTCTTGGCCAGGCGGCAAAGGTTTACCGCCATAGTGAAATTCAGCAAAAACTCAAAAAGCTCCTCTGGCAGAGGAGTACTCCTCTAAAGCTTATCAAGGGCTTTACGCGGGGGATACCAAAGGCAACAAGGGAATCAGACCAAAAACTCTCTGAGATTGCAGATTCAAACATTACCCGTACAGATTTTTCCCGGTTCAAGGAGAAAAATCTCCTGGCTGCATTCGGCTGGCAAAATTACGATATAAATCTGAGAAAACGGGTTGCCACAGAGGGTGTTGATATCATCGGATCCATGGGCCATCAAGGTCCATTGGCCTCCATTGCTCCGGAAATGCTGCCCAACACCTCTGAATTTTTCAAGGAAAATGTGGCCGTTGTTACCAACCCGGCCATTGACAGGGAGAGAGAGGCTGAACATTTCACGACCCGCATTATCCTTGGAGACCGGCCAGAACTGTCTGGCATCCAGAAAAAGAGCCCTATGGGGCTGGAGCTCAAAAGTCCGCTACTTCTCAACTATGAAGAACTGGACAGATTGCTGTCTCATCAGGAGATAAGAAAACTTGCTGACGATTCCGGCACTGCAGTCCTGGAAGATGTAATCTCATGGTTTACTGCCCAGGGAAGAGACAGGGATCGGGTGGCCTTTTTAAATACCACCTTTGATCCTGGCCACTCCCTTAAGGAACAGATGCACAAACTTGCTGACCAGGCAGTCATAAAGGTCAAAAGAGGTGCAATTGTCCTTATCCTGGATGATTCCGGGGCATTTTCAGACAACAGGGTCTTTCTGGATCCGGGTCTCTTCGTGGCATTTCTCAACAAGAGACTGGAAGAGGAAAATCTCAGGCGAAAGACCAGTATCGTGGTGAGATCCGGGGCTATCCGCAACCTCCATGACATTATGTTCCTGCTGGGCAACGGGGCAGATGCCCTGAATCCATATCTTATGTGGGAGGTTATAACCACCTTTGCCACAGACGACGTAACCAAGGCCACGACCATAGCCAACAGCTTGGATGTATTTCAGAAGGGCATGGAAAAGGTGATGTCCACCATGGGCATCCATGAGCTTTGCGGTTATGGCAGAATCTTTGCCGGAATCGGCGTAACCAGGGAGATAGAGGAAATCTTTCGCATACCCTGCTTCTGCACCAGTGATACAGTAGGGCTCAGTTTCTCTCTCATGGAACAGATAGGCAAAGACAGGCTTAAACGGGTTGCAATGGAGAAGGAGCTTCCCCTGTTCAAGGAACCCAACAGGAATGCCAGGGTGGGCAAGATCCTCAGAAAGACAGCCCTTGGGGAGAAGGGTTATCTTGAAATGGCCAGAGGAATAGACAAGATCGATGAAGAGCTTCCAATAGGACTCCGCCATCTACTGAAAATTGAACCGGTACATGAAGAGAAGAAACTGACTAT
>JALSKY010000260.1 GCA_026988585.1 Deltaproteobacteria bacterium | reverse complement strand
ACAACACCCTCGTAAACATCCAAGAGTTCCTGGCGACTTCTGTTTTCCCCCGCCTTTACAGCCAGATCAAACAGGCGCAAATCACCGAGATCCTCCACAATGAGAACACCGGTTTCAGGATCATATTCAAATATCTCCGGCACAGGCAGACCAGCCTGAAATAGATGGGATCCAATGAGGAAAAAACTCCTGGCCTCCCGGATTCCCTGCAAGCCAGGGGCAGGATTCATCCTGATGGCTGAATGCCCATTCCAGAGGACTCTATAAAACATACGATCAGAACCATCGGGCTTCAGCCGCGTGACAACTTCCGGCACAATATCTTCCTGCCTTTCTGTCATAAAAAAACAACCCCTTGGGACAGGTTTTCAAGGAGTATTTATGATAACACTTTTACTCTGCCCATGCCCAAAATTTTCAGGGGACAGGCGAATATTGCTTACAGTGGCATTGAGAGCTCGAATAAAAGATTGATCTGTTATGAAATCGTCCCTATAAAGCCATTTATCTTGCTAATCTTCTCAGATGCCTTGCGCTACCTCGATCTCCATTAGAGAAAAGTATAATAATTCGCTTCTTACTTATACCTTTTCTACCGATGCGAATTCTGGTTCATGAAGAGGGATAATAACATCTGCCATATCCCTGATTTTCAGCAATATGTCATATGCCTCATAAGTATTGATATGGGTGCCTGGCGGGATTACTTCAAGTTCCATTGCTCTAATTTGAGGTGGAGGCTCAAAATTTTCCCTGATGACGCAAAAACCGGTAATAGCAGTCTTTCCCCTATCTGTATCGATAAAGACAGTCATACCGCCGGGGGTATGTGCAGGCGTGTGCATGACTGATATTCCTGGCAGCAGTTCCTGGTCCCCACGAACCACTTCGATCTGTCCTGCATCTCGTATTTCATAAATAAAATCTTCTACATATCGGTAATCAAGAGGATGGGGATTGGAAATGGTCTCCAGTTCCTTTTCATGAATAAAGAAACGGGCATTGGTACACTTATAATCATTCTCACAATGATCTGAATGGAGATGGGTATGGATCACGATCTCGATATCGTCCGGGGCAATGCCATAACGGGCCAGCCCCTCCTCCAGGGTATAAATCTTGCCACCAATAGCCTTTTCCCGGTCTTCAGAAACGATTGGATGCATTTCACCAGTATCAATAAGAATTTTCTTGTCACCTCCTTCAAGATACCAGGCATAAATGGGAATTGTATATCTGACGCCATAATCGTGCTGATAGGTCATCATACCCTTATCAAAAACTTTGGTGCCTACAACGATGGGATGAATGGTATACTTTGTTGTCATACGAAGGTCTCCGTTTTCCAAAAATCAACCATAAAAACAGTGCGATAAACCCATCAATATCATTTACACGCGATATCACTGCGCCAACATGCGATAAAACTTGGCGAACATTTCAGGCGGTATATGACTGTGCCAATGACCAGTAACCACCCCTAAAAACCAAGCTACTGCCAGCACAGCGCATGTGCCTGCTGGAATTATCAAGACAGGCAGAAAAATTTTCCTGCCAATGCCAGGCCGAACACATTCTTCTGGACACGATGCCACACATTCGAGGCAACCGATACATTCAACCTTTCTAACGGTTTCCAAGCTGCTAATGCGAATACCTGCCGGACAAAATTGATCACATTTTCCGCATTGAATACACTCTTCAGGCACTCTTCGTATCTGAACAGGTCCGAAAAAGGCCAATATTCCCAAGAAGACTCCATACGGACATAAAAATCTGCACCAGAAATTTCTTACGAAAAGAGACAACAAGAAAAGCACTCCAACCACCATAAGAAATATCTTGCCAGGAGCCATAAAAAATCGAAGCATCTGCGCATCAGCAGCAAGATTGTAAGGGGAGAAGAGGAAAGAGGATACCTGCTGCAAATCCATCTGTATGAAGATTGCAAATAGAAAAAAGGCAAGGATTACATATTTCAGTCCCATAAGAGGGAATCCGATCCATGGAGGAATACGCCTTTTGAGCTGCAGTGAACCACTCATCCGTTCAACATAGTTGGAAATAGTACCCACAGGACATATCCACCCACAAAACCCCTTTCTAAACAAGAAAGATCCTGTCATGAAGGCCAGGAAGATGGTCAGCCCTGCAGGATGTATCAGATCATACCTGCCTTGCAACAGGAAAGGCTTCAGTGCTACCAGTGCGCTTATAGGCAAAAAGGCTTCAATACCTGGCGGACGCATTGGCTGGGCCCCCTGGCCGCTTATAGCCCAGTGATAAAACCTGTAAAAATTCCAGCCAATCACCATGGAATAAACCAGGAAAAAGAGCTGGGTTCCTTGTCTGAGCAGAGAGAGATAGGAGAGACAACCACCATTGTTGGAAAAATTTCTGGTTTTCATGGCAGGATTATAATACTGAACAGATCACTCGTCGAGAGAGACGCTTATAATGGGCACAAAGGTGCCTGAACGAACAATCCTCCTCTCACTTTTTTGGACAAAAAAGGCTGACCATAAAGCTGATCAGCCAGAAGAATAGAGTTTTTTGATATTCAGTTGTGAGTAGAGGTAAGGCCTATCCTTTTTTACGCCTGATGCCTGTAATCAAGGCAAGACCGCAGCCCAAGAGCAGTAGCGCCGATGGAGCAGGCACTGTATAAAAAGATGCTGCCATCTCATAATTCACATCCCAGCCAATATCATCAAGGGCAGCCAGATCCAGCTCTGTGACATATTTGCGAGTACCTACCTTGATTGATGGATCCATGGCTGCCTCCTGCAACATGTTTATACCAGGCACCCTGCTTACTATGCCATTTTTCCAATGCACCTTATATAAGGAGAGGGGGGGATCCTGCCCATAGACCTTACGGGCATTGGTGCCAGTAAAGTCTTGGTCGCTGACCAAATTTTTCCAGGAATCTGCTATGCCAAAGCCAAGGAGGTGAGCTATCTCATGCAGGGCCACGGAATAAAAATCACTCCAACCTGAAGGGATATCGTCTGCAGTGGCAGGAGTCTGGTCAAAAAACCAGGAGGCATTGGAGTCAAAGGCCAGGCTTCCTCCCCAGGGAGCAAAATCTGTGGCAGAATCTCCTCTCACATCTGTAGTGGCCCCTTCTCCGCGAGTGATAACACTAAGATACCAGTCAGAATTAGGAGTATAGTTGGAGATACTATAGCCGCCCGGACCACCACTCCCGAGGGTAAAACCTTTCAAATCTCTGGCACCTACATATATTTTCAAGGTATTTTTTGCTACCGAAAAACCTTCCGATACAATATCTTTTCCTGTCGACGGATCATAAAAGTTCGCAGTAAAGGAGCCTCGTTTGCCTGAACTTATGGCAGCAAGATCATCCTGTAACACCGACTCAAAAAAATTACCGGCTGCTTCCAGGGTGTATTTTGCTTGGTTGTTGTCAAAAAAGCCACTGGTATCATAACTGTAATCAAAGTCCAGAGTCAGGGCTTCGCTTGCCGGGCAAGAAAAAAACATTACAAACATGGCTGCAAGCAAAGCCGTAGCTCCAGTACCATTCTGTTTGAAAAACATCCTCCAACCCCCACTAGTGTTACAAAAGAATTATATTATAATATTTCTTACCTTCCAATAAACCTGAACACGATGAAATGAACTATATCAAGACGTACCTCTATCCAGGAAAAGATCCACTGAAACATACCCCTGACAATCCCAAACCTAAATATCATGCAGCTCTGTGACTGTCCAGTCATCTTCCACATAAAAGGCTGCTACCTCACACCCTGCAAATTTCTCACGCAGCATACTGACAGCACTTCTAAGCTGATCAACCTGTACATCTCTTGACATTGGATTGCCTGCACAGTCATGATGCCCTATCACTGCTATAGCAGATACATCATGTTTTATAATCGACACTTCAACCCTTTCCAGTATGGAGTTTACCTTTACCGGATCGGTTTCCGTTGATAGAAACCGGATTGGTCCAGATTCCGTGATCATGTCCACAAACTTCACCTGAAATCTCCTCTTGAGATGGTTGATTACAGGCTCCTGCACCCTGCCATCCATACAGTTTATTGCCGCACAAAAACTCAAACTACTCTCCCTGGAATCTAAAAATCAACCCAGATAAAAACAATCTAACATATTGAAGGATATGATAATGAATCAATAAATAAATTAAAGTTTTCTGATCCTTTTTTTGCAACTTTTAAAAATATGCCATCCGTTTGCCAGCTTCAGAAGCACCTTGGACTGCAATCAATCAGCCAAAGATTTGTATATACGATCACCAGCCTCCTCAATCACCCAAAAATACAGAGATGAATAGAGGCCGATACAGAACATGGCGGTCAATATGGCTGAAAGGTTATTCTGGTACAGGGCCTTCCTTATCAGGTAACCAATGCCATCCGAAGCTGCAAGAAATTCGGCGACTATGGTGCCAACCATGGCCAGGGTGCTGCTGCCGGCAACCACTGTGATTATCTTTCGCATGTTCTCAAATACCCTTACGGAGATCTCCATTCCAGCAGTAAGCATTCCGGTCTGGCGGTAAAACAGCTCAACATCCTGAACAGGAGTGGAAAACACCCCTATCAGGCTCAGAAGCAGAGGAAAGTAGCATATTATTGAGGCGATCAGCAGCCTGCTTGCAAGGCCATCCCCCAGGAAAATGAAGACAATAGGAGCCAGGGCCACTACTGGATATGCCTGGAGATTGTAGGCAGCAGTCTTGACCACCTGTCCCAATCCCCTGCCCTTTCGTGCTGCAAATGCAACACCTGCAGCAAGGAAAAAGGCTAACACATGACCTGCTATAGCAACCAGGGCTGTATTTCCAGCAGCCTTAAGAAATCTCCACCCTTCAGTCCGCACAAATGCTGACAAATCTCCAGGCATAGGGACTACATAATCAGACAGTCCATACAGGAGTTTTATGCCGAATAGCACTACAAGCCCAAAGAGATAAATCAAGAAAAACTGGATTATTCTCATATCTCCTGCCTGTTTACCCTGAAGAAGCGATCCGCCCGTTTTCATTCCGAGTTAGAGAGAGACCGGAAGCCAGCCTCAGCAGTTCCACCATTCCATCCTGAAGTTCAGGCATCATCTCACTGCTGATCTCACTGAGATTCAACCCTTTCACCAATTTGATCTCGCTGCAGCCAGAGGATCCAGCACTGGGAGGCAGGAGAAAGATATTCCTGGCAAAGGCAGCCACTTCCAAGGCACTGTGAGAGATATATAAGATATTGGAATGGGAGAAATGGGTCTTTAGCAGGGCAAGTATCCTGTGACGCATGGGTTCATCCACATTGGCAAGGACCTCGTCCAGGATCAACAGGTCAAAATCCTGAACAAGATAACGTATCAGGTTTGCGCGATTTTTCTGGCCAAGGGATAAGCTGCCGAACTTCTGGGTCGCAAGATCCTGAAGGTCGAACCATCTACAGAGATGATCCAGAACCTGAAATTGTGTCTCAGGAGCAACCTGGTGAAAGTGCTCTGCAATCTGCTGCCAGCCAGGCAACCTTTCCCCGTTCCAGGCGTATAGGATCTTGGGCTCCCTGCCGGAAAAGTGATCCGGTCCTTCAGATAGAAGTTGGATTCGGCCGGAGTCAGGCATCTCGAGCCCTGCCATAAGCCTGGCAAGAGTACTCTTGCCGCAACCGGAGAGTCCAAAGATGGCATTGAATCCCTTTACAGGGAGCCTGGCTGAGAGGCGGGAGAAGATGAGCTGTCTGGTTTGCGGATAACGAAACGTGACCTCTTTCAGAATAAGTTCCACGATTCTGACAACCCCTTGTATGACAAAATTCAATGGAGAACGTGCAATTAAGGGAAAGAGTTGGCCTGACACCTGCCCGACTGTGGTATCCTGCTTACCGGACCGAAGTAACCACCATGCCTCAACGGATGAGGTGGCTACCTTCTCCCCTTGGCCAGCTTCTCCAGTCTGCGGCGCTTCTTTTTTCTCCTTTTTATGATCTGCTTGACTGTCTTGTCCAGGATCTCTTCCCTGAGCTTCAAGACCGGTGATTCCGCACCAAATACTGCATGTTTCAGGTACTCAAAGCCAAACTGCATCAGTTCAACATCATCTTCCAGGATCTTCTTCAAGGTTTTCTCATCAACTACATAGGTGTCGAGAAACCTGCTGCCAAAAACAAACCTCCTGAACCGCTCCATATTTGTGGAGACCATGTAGAAGAGTTCCTTGGCCTTGGGCGGCATCTCTGATTCCTCTCCAAAAGACCGTTTTCTCAAGAGAAGCTCCATCCACTCACGGTTCATCCTGTCATAGAAATCAGACTCCTGATCCTCACGCCAGGAACGTACAGTCCATTCATCAGGCTCCTGAAACCCCTTGCAATGCTCCTCCTTTATGAGAAAAAAGAACTCCTCCTCTTCCCCGCCACTCTTCTCCTTCTGCCTGAGGCTTGCCAGACCAATGGGATAATAACGGCAGCAGACAGGCCTGTCGGAATAGACCTGGCACCCGTTTTCTGTCACGAAGGGACACCTTCCATCCCTTTCCTCCAGCATCTTGAGACGTGCTACCGGCACTCCTGTAATGCCAAGGATCTCCGGCTCTGCATAAAGGCTCAGGAACATATCGGATGTAAGCCCGAGACGCTGCTTGAGCCTGATGATGTCATAGGGAGTGAGGATGATGTTCATGTTGCGGCAGCACCTGGTGAAGCAGCTCACTCCAGGATAGCAGCGAAAGTTGAATTTGCTGTCCATCTGCATCTGCACAGGCTGAATTGCCGCACCATCCTTCTCTTTCCGGAGGGCCTTGTCTATCCTCTTTTTCAAATGGTCCAGGGCCATAACGGTATAATCTGCTCCTTATTTCTTGATATCAGTTTTCTGAAATCATTGAATAGAACAACTTAGTCCATGGAGAGAGATGGGGCAATGAGAACTTGTTTTTACAGCACAGACGGAATCTGAAGAGGCAACAGATACTCCCAGCGGGAAAGCTGGAAGAGGAGGATCATACATGTTATTCTGCAAGGTAACATGAGACAGAGAGAAGATGTCGAGAGGGTTTCATCCACTCAACAATCAATGGAAACCATTACCGATAAGATCCAAAAGGCACTCAACCTGTTCCATGAGTATTCAGGAGTGCTGGTGCAGCATCCTGTTCTTGCTGATCTTATGGAGGCATATCAGAAGGCAATCCAGGAGAGCTGGGATCTCATGAATAAGCTGAGGATACCGGCTACATGCCACTACTGTGCCACACAGATACCTGGTGGGGGGTGCTGCGGCAAGGGTGTTGATGATTGGTATGATGAATACCTGCTCCTGATCAACCTGCTCATGGGTGTCACCCTGCCCTCAGAAAGGACGCTGGATGACTCCTGCATCTTTCTCGGAACAGAAGGATGCATGCTGGCTGCCAGATATCACTTCTGCGTTAACTATCTCTGCAGGCGGATCACTGCTGATATCACAAGCCATGAGGAGGACAGACTCAAGAGGACCTACGGTCACGAACTGCACCTCTCCTGGCTCATAGAAAAGGAGCTGAGAAGGGTTATTTCATCCCATGGGCCAGACAGAAACAGCACAGTGATATTCCGGCAATAAAAAATGGGCGGATCAGGATCACAGAAGAGGAAGAACAGTCCAGTTGGAAGCAAAATTGCTGTCTGTGCTGCCACTGAGATGGAGCTCCAGCCGGTTATAACGGGTTTGGATCCGGGTGACAGACAACGGATCACTCCATTTCTATGCGGCATTGGTCCTGCCAGGGCTGCTTACAACTGCTGCAATTTTTTCCACAATCAGGGCAAGCCTGATCTTCTGCTGATGATCGGCATTGGAGGCTCCCTTCAGGAGAGCGGTCTCTCTCCCGAAGATCTGGTCATGGCAGAGAGTGAATGTTTCGCTGATCTCGGCAGGTGTTCAGAGACCGGGTTCTCATTTATTACCATTGGAAAAAGTGGGGGCAAAGGGATACAGGTAAGGGAAGATTTCACTCTCTCCCATGCTGTTGACCTGGTTCCTTACGGCCTGATGAGAGAGTTGAACATAAAGGTCGCTCCCTTTGGAACTGTGAGCTGTGTCAGTGACAGTTTTCACCGTGCATCTGCCATTAGAAAGGCATTTGAGATAGATGTGGAAAATATGGAGGGGGCAGGGGCAGCGATGGTCTGCCAGGATATGGGGATAAACTTCATGGAGTTCAGGGCCATAAGCAACATTGCAGGAGAAAAAGAGAGGAG
>JALSKY010000259.1 GCA_026988585.1 Deltaproteobacteria bacterium | reverse complement strand
CGTGACAGGCAAATCTGCAAAGGAAAATTTTCAGAGTGCAGTGGTAAGTAACAGGGAAGTGATAAGGCCTGTGGATCAGCCTTATCACAAGGAGGGCGGAATAGCCATTCTGTATGGAAACCTTGCTCCGGACGGATGTGTGGTGAAACAGTCTGCTGTTGCTCCGGAGATGCTTGAGCACAGGGGGCCTGCCCGTGTCTTTGAATCAGAGGATGAGGCCTATTCAGCCATTCTTGCTGGCAAGATAGAGAGTGGTGATGTGGTAGTGATCCGTTATGAAGGGCCCAAGGGAGGGCCTGGTATGCCGGAAATGCTATCTCCCACTGCTGCAATTGTTGGAATGGGGCTTGGTAAAGAGGTGGCGTTGATAACCGATGGACGTTTCAGTGGAGGGACCCAGGGGGCAGCTATTGGTCACGTCTCTCCTGAGGCTGCTGAGGGTGGTCCTATTGCCCTGGTACAGGAGGGTGATATGATCTCCATTGATATTCCAGGAAGGAGTATATCACTCCAAGTCCCGGCCCAGGAATTGGCAGAGAGGGGGAAGAGATGGCAGCCTCCAGAGCCAAGGATCAAGGAGGGATATCTTGCCAGATATGCCAGGTTGGTCACCAGTGGGGCAAAGGGCGCTATCTTGGAGTAGGTCAGTGCCTTCTCCGGCCCTGATATCAGGGCCGGAGAACAGTGAAGAATGCCGCAGCAGCAGTTTACATGAACTCCTTCAGCTTTTCTTTCAGTTTAATCATTGCCTTTCCCCTGTGGCTGATTCTGTTTTTGTCCTCCTTTGATATCTCTGCCATGGTCTTTTCCCTCTCCGGGAGATAAAAGACCGGATCGTAACCAAATCCCTCAGTTCCCTGTGGTTCAAGGGCTATTCTGCCCGGACAGCTTCCTTCTGCATAGATGAAGGTTCCATCCGGTTTCGCAGCCACAATTACAGCCCTGAATCGGGCAGTGCGTTCCTGTTCAGGGATGTTTTCCATCTCTTTCAAGAGCTTTAGATAGTTATCCCTGTCGCTGGCCTGTTCTCCTGCATATCTTGAAGAATAGACCCCTGGTCTTCCACCCAAGGCATCAACCTCAAGGCCGGAATCGTCTGCAATGGCCATCAGACCGCTGTACTTAGCGGTTTCAACCGCCTTTTTTATTGCATTTTCCAGAAATGTTTCTCCTGTTTCCTGGATCTCAGGAAGACCGGAAATCTCTTCGGAGGAGATGATCTCCACACCAAGATCATCCAGCATGGCCTGCATCTCCTTGATTTTACCTTTGTTCCTGGTGGCAATGACTATTTTCTGCACTCTGTTCATGCTGTTTTTGCTCCTGAACGATTTTTGATATGGTAACAGTGACTGCCCCTCCCGGGCAGATTGAGACACACCTGAGACAACGGATACAACTGGTGGAATTGATAGGATCAATTCCATTGGAAAAATCAAGGCCGGCTGGACAGGTCCGGTAACAAGCCTTGCAGTCGACACAACGCTCCTGGTGAAAATGGAGTCTCATCCAGCTGAACCGGTTGAAGAAACCCAGGATGAGGCCAAGAGGGCAGACAGCCCTGCAGAACGGGCGCAAGGTTACCATGCTCCATACAATAAACCCTATCAGCAGAGAGAGTTTGAAAAAGAAGAGTCCGCCGATCATTCTTCTCAGACCTGGCTCTATTGCCAGAAGGGGAATACCTGCCTCCAGGGTCCCTGCAGGACAGATATATTTGCAGAACCATGTCTGCCCATATCCTGTCTGATCCAGTAAGACGAATGGAAGAATGATAACAAATAGTATCAGAAATAGGTATCTGCCCCATCTGAAAGGACGCCAGAACGGCAGTTTGGGCAGATGTATTTTGAAAAGCAGTTCCTGGAGCAGCCCGAAGGGGCAGAGCCAGGCACATGGCATTCTCCCCACAATTGAGGATACAATCCCCAGGCTGCCAAGGACGTACAGGCCTATGAAGGGCTGTCCCATCTGGAGATTAATGCGAAGGGTAGCCATGAAATTCTGTAGTGCACCTAATGGACAGCTGGTAACAGCAGCCGGACAGGAATAACAGTTCAGGCCAGGAAGACAGAGATATTTTCCTGGCCCTGTATAGATAGGATTGCCTCGGGTAATCCAGAGACGGCAGTTCATGAGAAGGGTGAAGAGGAACTGGATGTAGAATCTGGTACGCTCCATGCAGTATCAGCCCAGTCCTATGCAGCTCAGGCAGAGGGTGACCGCCTTGGTAAAGACCTCTCCTGGTTCTCCCATAAGGATGCCAGCAGCCATAATTAGAATAGAGATTATGGTAAGGCCTATTGGTGTGTATCGTTTGATCTTTTCCATTCGTTTTTTTTAGGTAACTGTTTGATGTTAAAGATAAATTCCACTGGAAGTTCCTTTAGGCTGCTTGCTTTCAAGGATTTTGGAGTAGAGGGCTATTGGTTCAAGATCTGCAGTACTGATTCAACCTTGTTTCCTATGCCAGTCTCTTTATCCCTTCTGTCATCCAGTTTTATAACTGTGTAAACGCGCCTGGCCCCGTTTTCAAAAGGAGTTTCATGGAGCTTAGATGCGAGACTCAGGAGGTCGGATGCCTCTCCTCTGATTACAGTGCCCATATCGTTGAGCTGGAACTCAAGACCTGATGACTCCACCTCTTTTATGATTGCAGATATCCATCTGGAAAAACTGGTATTACCTGTTCCAAGGGGTATAACACTTATCTCCATCAGTGCCATTTATCTCCTCCATGAGTAATGTGTCTGATGAAATGGAGATCAGTTTGAGATGTCATAGATTTCCATCTCTATCTCTCCGTTTTTCTGGCGTGCCAGGAGGGGACAGGAGGTTTGAGATCCTTCCAGAATGCAGGTACCGCCAGGACTGCGATGGTATATAGTTCCAGCCTGCCAGCAACCATACAGATAATGAGAACAATCTTTGTAAGTCCGGGAAGATGTCCGAAATGGCAGGCCGGCCCCACCTTGGCAAGTCCAGGACCAATATTGTTCAGGGTAGCTATAACTGCTGTAGCCCCGGTGATCAAATCGATGTTATGGGCAGTTACTATAAGAGTGGCCAAGATGAATACAGTGACATAGAGGGCCAGAAATCCCAATATGGACTGAATTACCTCTTGCGGCACCTTTTGTCCATCTACTTTGATGGCCTCTACACTTCTTGGGTGTATAAGTTTGTTGATCTGCATCCTGGTAAATTTGCCGAAGACTATTATTCTGATGTTTTTGATACCTCCTGCTGTAGATCCGGCCATGCCGCCAAGAAACATCAGGGATACAAGGGCAAGTTTACATACCGGGGCCCACTGGTCAAAGTCAGCGGTACCAAAACCGGCTGTAGTAAATATGGAACATACTTGAAACAGGGTATACCTCAGGTTGTCTGCAAAGTTGGTGTATGTGTTGTAGAAATAGTTGGCTGTCATGATAAGCATTACGGCACAAAGCGTAACCAGGGCATAGAACCTGAACTCCTCATTCTTGAAGATTCGGACAGGATGGCCTCGCAGTAGCCAGTAGTGCAGGGTGAAATTGATTCCAGCCACGAACATGAAAAATGAGATGATATAGTCCACTAACGGGTTGTTGAAATCTGCAATGCTCCCGTTTTGAGTAGAGAATCCGCCTGTAGAGAGGGTGGTAAAGGCATGGTTTATCGCCTCATAGAAATCAAGGCCTGCAATCATGAGGAGACCGGTCTCCATGGCTGTCAGCAGTATATAAACCCCCCACAGTATTCGGGCCGTGTCCTGGATTCGTGGGGCCAGTTTGTCCTTGGTAGGACCTGGCATCTCTGCCTTGTACAACTGCATTCCACCAATTCCCAGGATAGGAAGGATGGCGAGAGAGAGTACTATGATACCCATACCACCCAGCCACTGCGTAATGGAACGCCACAGGAGCAGCCCCTTTCCCAGATGTTCTATCTCTGAAAGGATCGTCGAACCTGTGGTGGTAAATCCGCTCATAGCCTCAAAATATGCATCCAGATAGCTTGGAATTCCTCCTGAAAGCCAATAAGGAAGAGCTCCAAGGGCTGCAGCAGCAAGCCATGCGAAGGCGACCACTACAAATCCTTCCTTATGACCCATCTCCTTTTCACCCTTTATCAAGGTTGTCAGGGCAACACCGATGATGCTTCCAATAAGTGCGGATTCAGCAAAGGCGATCCATGAATCCTCATTGTAATAGAGTGCTGTTGCCATAGGGAGCAACAAGGCTGCTGAGAGAAAGAGAATCAGCCATCCAAGAAATATGAATACTATTCCTGTTCTCATAGACTGAGCAATTTTTCTATCTTTACTGTGGTGTCACGTTTGCTAAAGATGATGAGCCGGTCACCTGGCAATACCTGAGTGTCTCCAGAAGGAATGATCACCTCTCCATCCCTGCGTACTATAGCAGCGACAATTGTCCCTTTTGGAAAAGGAATCTCTTTGAGCTGTTTGTTTATATATGTCCAGCGTTCGCTGGCCAGAAACTCCATAGCCTCTGCTGCCGTTCCAAGCAATGCTGCTGCAGATACTATGATACCTCTGCGTACGAACCGTAGTATCATATTGGCTGCAACCAGTCTGGAGCTAAGGGCTACATCTATACCAAGGTTTCCGAGCAGCGGGATGAAATCTGGCCGGCTTATCCTGGTTATGGTCTTTTTGGCGCCATGATGTTTGGCCAACAGGCTGGAAAGTATATTGGTAGTATCACTTCCTGTAACTGAAACGAATAGATCTGCGTTCTCTATACCTTCCTGTTTCAGATCTCTTGCATCAAGTCCGTCAAAGTTAAGAATAACAGTAGATTTGAGCTGCTCCGCCAGATCTTCACACCTTTTAGGGTCCTGTTCTATCAAAAAGACCTCGATATTTTCACTCTCCATTGTCCTGGCCACCTGATAGCCTACGCTGCCACCACCCAGGATAAATACTGTTTTCAGTGGATTGTTTTTAATCTGCAGCAGCTCTTCCACCATACTGAGATTATCCCGTTTAAGGACGAAATATGCCCGATCTCCAGGCCTGATAGTATCCTCTCCACGGGGGATTATTGTATGGTCATTTCTGACAATGGCTACGATTACAAAATCATAAAGCTCCTTGAGATTCTTTATCTCCTGTAGACTCATACCGCATAGTGGATTACCCTCACTGATGCGATATCCTACGATGATAACATCACCATGAGCAAAATCTACCATCTCGAAACCGGCCCCAAGCCGGCTTACCTTCATGATCTCATCCGCCATGGCCATGTCTGGATTGATTATCAGGTCTATACCAAGCTGTTTCTCATCAATGGGATATGAGGATGTTATATATTCCTCGCTCCTGACCCTGGCTATCCTCTTGGATGCCCCGAACTCTTTGGCAAGAAGACATGCAATGAGATTCACTTCATCTATATTTGTAACAGCAATGAACAGATCTGCCTTGGCTGTGCCTATCTCATCCAGGATCCTGGCAGATGCACCATTGCCTTCAACGGTCATGATGTTCAGATCTGCTTCAGCCCTTTGGAGCTTTTGAGGATTGCGATCCACCAGAATCACATCATGTTCTTCCATGGATAGTTGCTGGCACAGGTGGCGGCCTACTTCTCCTGCTCCTATGATAACGATTTTCATGGTCAAATATCCTGGATGTTGGTACTTGAGCTGTTATGTTTATGGGATGTTAAACAGAATAGCGGATAGTTACAGACAGTGATGCAAAAAATAGTGAAAAAGGTGGAGGCGGCGCCCGGATTTGAACCGGGGAATAACGGTTTTGCAGACCGTCGCCTTAGCCGCTTGGCTACGCCGCCCTGAAGATTGAAGTTAATTAACATAAGGTGTTTATTTTGGCAACCCTTTTAGGATTGGCGACCAGTAGGGCCGAGACAAGCTGCGGCCTTATTGAACAGACAGGTTCATCCTGCCCAGTTCATTTACAAGCTCCTGAAACTGTTCGGGATAAAGTGATTGCGGCCCGTCAGACATTGCCATTTCCGGCTGGTTGTGAACCTCTATTAGAAGGCCATCTACATTCATGGCAGCAGAGGCCTTGGCCAGGGGAATGACCTGACTTCTTCTGCCTGCAGCATGACTCGGATCAACTACTATGGGGAGATGGCTTTCCTCCCGCATGTATGGTATGGCGTTGATGTCCAAGGTGTTCCTTGAATGCCTGGTAAATGTGCGGATCCCTCT
>JALSKY010000258.1 GCA_026988585.1 Deltaproteobacteria bacterium | reverse complement strand
TCTTTCGCACAGTATTACCTGATCATTGCCTTCTGCCATTATGTATTCCGCAGCCATGAAGAACTCGTCCATGGTTGCCCACATGCCACGCTTCAGCAGTACTGGTTTTCGTGCCTGCCCAGCCCGTCTCAGCAGACGATAGTTCTGCATGTTTCTGGTGCCAAGCTGTATTATGTCAGTAAACTCTTCCACGAGATCCATGACATCGTGATCTGTAGCCTCTGTAATGATGAACAGTCCGGTTTCCTCCCTGACTTTGGCCAGGATCTCAAGCCCTTTCTTGCCAAGGCCCTGAAATGAGTATGGAGATGATCTCGGCTTGTATGCACCGGCCCGAAAGATCTTTGCTCCTGCCTCTTTTACGGCATGGGCAGTCTCCAATGCCTGATTTTCAGATTCGACTGCACAGGGGCCTGCCATGAGCACAAGAGGTCTTTCTCTGCCTATGACCACTTCACCATCACCAAGGCTTATCTCACTATCCTCTGGATGCATCTCCCTGCTTACAAGCTTGTATGGTTTTGAGATGGCTACAGCATCCCTGACACCAGGAAGATCTATAAACAGGGCAGGATCAACCGGTCCCCTGTTTCTGAGAATGCCTATGGCAACTCTTTCTCCGCCGGGAATGGGTTTTGCCTCCCAACCCTGCTGTTTTATCCGGTCAATTACAGCATTGATCTGATGCTGGGTGGCATCTTTCTTCATTACGATAAGCATAAGTCTTCCTGCCCTTTGAATTTATATAATTTTGGAGTTATGCAGCAGCCTTGCTCTCTTTCTTGGCAGAACTGCTCTTTTCCCCTTTGGAGCCCTGGGTTGAAGCTGAGCTCTTCTCCTTGGCTGGGCTACTGCTGCTGGAGCCCTTTTTGTAATCGGTTACATACCAGCCCGACCCTTTCAACTGGAAAGTCGTCTGGGATATCAGTTTTTTCATTGGCCCGCCACAAGATTCACATCTCTCCAGTGGCGGATCAGAGACCTTTTGCCAGTTTTCTACTATCTGACCACATTTTTCACACTGATATTCATAGATGGGCATAACGTTACACCTCCTTGATACTTTTGGTTTCCTTTTTCTTGAGTTTCGATATCATGCTGATGCCTGGAAATGGGAAGCCACCTCATGAATCCCGGGAATTGGAAGGTGATTTATCATCTTGCAGGTCAATTTATGAACGGTTTTTTCCTCTCTGAGTCGGTCATAGTGGTCAAAATGACAGCAAAATCTTGTAAAACGCACAATATGCAGCAGTTCATGGATCAGTATATAGACCAGTAAAGGTTTCATCCTGAAAACAGCTTCGCTTTCAGTGGTGCTGATTATGCGCTGGTCATTTAGAACTATTCTGTAAAAGACCAGAGGATTGTCAGAACCCCGCCTTTTTTCACAGACTTTTTTTGCATATCTGAACAGTTGAGCATATCCATTCCCAACTCTTTCCCATGACATGGCTCCCAAAAGAGACTTCACATCAAATGGGTGTCTCTTCCAAAAGGAGCAAGTAAGCCCGAACCTATCACTGACCGTCTCTTCGGCAATGATCAGGGCTTCATCCACTATCCTCAAATGGCGTGGCTGAAAATAGTTCTTCATAGCAGTTTTACAGTCGCACCATTATCAATGATTTTTGGGGGAAAGTTAGTGCTGCCACCGGATCCTGTCAAGGCGTTCACAGTAATAGACTTCTGGGAATATCGGTTCAACCCATATATCTGAGGGTTCCTGAGTAAGCCCTTGCAATTTGGCCCTCAGGGGTTCGCAGCTTCAGCCTTCCGGTGGAATCCAGGCCGATCAGTACCCCTTCCACATTCAGATTCCCGTTGGAGAGATGGACCATGGCACCTTTTTTCCAGCAATGGCGGTTCCACTCCTGGAAAAGGTTTTTTGTCCTTCCTTTTTCGGTCTCAATGATTACCTCTTCAAGCTTCTGAGATATTAGCCAAACAAGGGATATGACGGAAAGGCAGGGCAGGAATTTCCTCTGGTCAAGTTGGCTGTGAATGGTTGCTATATCTGCCTTGGATGCCAGTTCTGCAATGTTCACTCCGGCCTCCTCCAGCGTTGTGACAAAGGGGCGGAGTGATGGCCCAAACTGGACTGAATCGCCAGTTACGTTGATCC
>JALSKY010000257.1 GCA_026988585.1 Deltaproteobacteria bacterium | reverse complement strand
ACACCTCCTGCAGCCACACGAGGACGAATAACCCAGAACTTCGTGCCTTCCTTAAGTATGGACTTGGTCATTGGATCCAGGACAAGTACTGCCGTAACCTTGTATTTGGGATCATCCTTGTTGAATTTCAGTTTCGTAACCTTACCAATATCAATGCCGTGGAAGGTAACCTTTGTAATTCCTGCAGTGATATCGTCCGCATTTTCCATCCTCAACTGAACTTCGATTCCATATTCCGCCGCAAGGAAATCTTCATATAACGGGAATACCGTGCCATTTTGGGCCTCGGATGTATCTTTCAATGCATCTGGAGTGGCAAAACTGATCCCGCCTGACACCAGAGATGCAAGGGATTGCATTCTGAATTTAAGGCCTTTAATACCACCTACCAAGGTGATGCCGCTCGCATTCCAGAACCTGGAACCTTCCCTGACCAGATGCTTGTATTCCGGTTTGATATAACCATCTATCAGGATGGTGCCGTCATCCTGAAGGGTATATCCCTGGATCGAGCCTACCAATATATCCCTGTAATAGATATCTGAACCACGCTGAAGGGAGTTCAGGCTGTCGGTCTTCAGCTTGATATGGAGACCAGGCGCATCTTTCGGCACTGGCGGTGGATCATCCAGCCCCCAAAACTCATAACAGGGTATCTTGGACTTGCCTGGCTGAACGGCAATGTAGGAGCCGGAGAAGATGGTCTCCAGGCCGCTTATCCTGCCCGCCCTTATATCTGGTCGAACTATCCAGAACTTCAGGTCTTTTACCAGCCCATTCTTGGCCTCCGGCATAATATCAATATACATGGAGACAGTATCAAGCCCCTTGTCCACCTTTATCTTCTTGACAACGCCTACAGGCAACCCCTTGTAGATCACCTTGGTCTTTCCTGCCGTTACACCCTCTGCACTCTTGAAATGGACCACAACCTGAACAGGCCGTTCAATCATCCCCTTGTAAAGCAGAAAGATACCGATACACAGGGCCACAGCCGGAAGTATCCAGACAGGAGAAATACCCCTTCTCTTTTTGACTACTGCCTTTTCCACTCTCCCTCCAGGTTATCGCAAGCGCACAATCAGTATCCGGGTTAACATACTATTTCTTGGTTCCCTTAATGATCAATAGGCGTCCCAGATCAATCTGGTATCAAAACTGATAGCTGCCAGCATGGTGGATATCACTACTCCGCAAAAAAATCCTGCTGCAGGACCAGCAGCAATAGAGGTCAAAAAACCGAAATCTACCGTGGCCATAAGCAAGGCAATCACAAAGATGTCCAGCATGGACCATCTGCCTATGAATTCAATAAATCTGAACATCAAATCCTTGTGTCTCAGCCAACTCCGCCATCTGAACTTGATGGAAAGAAGTATCAGTGCAATCCCTATGACCTTGAACAATGGAACAAGAATGCTTGCAGTGAGGATTATGATGCCTATACCGTAGGAACCCTCTTTGAAGAAATAGATGATCCCATCCATAATAGTGGAATATTCCTGGGACCCCATGAAATCCACACGCATAATCGGCAAAATATTGGCGGGGAATACCAAGATCAAAGAGGTGATCAGAAATGCCCAGGTTTCTGCTATGCTGTCAGGTCTTCTCAAAAAGACCTTGGCACCGCATCTCGGGCAAAGCCCATCTCCTTCATCTTCCGGTACAGACAAGACCTTGTGGCAATCCAGACATACCATCAGCCCCAGGTCTCTGCCTGTTTTGACATCTATTACCTTATCTCTATCCAAGAAGAGTATCCCTCTCCCTTTTAAATGTTACCTCATCCAGTTCTTTTCCTGGTTCCGAAGCTATAACGTACTGCCTGCCCTGCTGTTCAATCTCCTCCCAGAACCGGTGTTCATCCAGCACCAATATCAAACCGACTGATGAAACAATCAGGCCGATGAAACAGAAAAACCCCGTATCATAGATAATCCTGGCCATGTGAAACAGCTTGATGATAGTAACCAGAATGCCGATCATGTAAACCTCCAGCATTCCCCACTCCTCCATGTGATGATAAAGACGGAACATCCTGGCAGTAATACGGTTGGCCCTTTTGAACTGGATCTGAATTGCTACAGTGAGCAGAATAATAAAATTGGCCAGGGGAACAACCACTGCAGTGAGAAGGACCATAATGCCAGGAAAGAGAAATCCAGACCGAATAAGCTTGACCGCACTGTCCCAAACACTTCCTGAGTGTTCAAGACCAGCAATCTGAAGAGTAAGCAACGGGAAAAATATGGCAGGTATAAAAAAGAGCAGTCCAGCGAGAGCAAGGGCGATAACCTTTTCAGGAGAATGCAAGACCACGGATCTCAAGGTCGTGCCACATCTGGGGCAGACTATCTTGAAACCGTGTTCAACACTGGATTCCCTCAGGATCAGGTCACACTCCGGACAGACTATGAATCCTTCATGCAATTCGAATTCGGACATTCATCCCTTCCGGCGCCATCCACATAGACCAGATAGAGGACAATTAACTTCTCAATGAATAATATCACCTATTCTGTCCAGACGGGGGGACATCTTTTGGGAATCCCAGCTCCAGTAAATGAGAAATGCCTTTCCAAGAACGTCCTTTATAGGAACGAATCCCCAGAAACGGCTGTCAAAACTCTCATCCCTGTTATCTCCCATAACGAAGAGGTGGTCCTCCGGCACCTTAACTGGCCCCATATTATCTCTCGGCTGCACATTGCCAGGAATTATATTTGGGTCGGTATGCTGTACGCCAGGCGGATCATGAAAGAGCTTGCCGTTGACATATACCTTTTTATCCACTATTTCCACCATATCTCCTGGCAGCCCTATAACGCGCTTGATAAAATCCTTTTTGGGATCCAGAGGAAAAATGAACACCACCACATCCCCTCTCTCCGGTTCTCCCAGATCTACCCATTCCTTACGGGTAAACGGATCCCGAACCCCGTAAATGAACTTGTTAACCAGGATATGGTCACCTATCAGCAGCGTCTTTATCATGGAACCTGAAGGTATCTTGAATGCCTGCACCACAAAGGTTCTGATGAAGAGTGCAAGTATCAGGGCGATAATGATGGCCTGGGCATACTCCTTGACCGTATCCTGCCAGCTATTATGTGTTGTCTGTTTATCTTTTTTCATAACGGGCACAATCCTACTGCCAGGAAAGGCCTTTTACAACTCTTAATAAAACCTTCTTATCTCAATCCAGTCATAATTTCCCGGCAGATTTCCAAACAGGGGGGCTGTTTCAACAGAAAATAGATGGGCTGTCTGCCTTGGGGTGTATCGCCTAAGTATGCTTCAGCCCATTCTCTTTCTGAAAAGCAATGCAGCCATTACAAGGGTCACAATACCGATTGCCAGCATGGGAACGAACTGTGACCATAGCAGATCAAACCCTGCCCCCTTCAGAAAAACCCCGCGCACTATCACTAAGACATAACGCATGGGATTGAGCAGTGTAAGATCCTGCACCAGTTCAGGCATATTGGATATGGGAGTTGCAAAACCAGACAATATAACAGCAGGCACCAGAAAAAAGAATGCTCCCATAAGCCCCTGCTGCTGGGTCACCGAGATGGAGGAGATCATAAGACCGATGCCAACAGCAGAAAGAATAAAGATGAACAGCCCGGCATAAAGGGTAAATATGCTGCCTCTCAGGGGTATGTTAAACCAGAACACCACAATGAGAATGACCAGGGTGGCCTCTATCAATCCAATCAGTATTGCCGGAATGGATTTCCCAGCCAATATCTCAAAAGGGGAATATGGACTCACCAGAAGCTGATCAAAGGTTCCAGCCTCCCGCTCCTTGGCTACAGAGAGGGCTGTAACCTCCAAAGTGATAACTATGGTAAGAAGGGCTACAATTCCAGGGATGATGAACCAGTGGGAATCCAGCATCTCGTTGAACCAGGATCTGACAACAAGAACCGTTCCCTGATCACCGCCATTGATCCTCCTGTGCTGGATGGCAAGCTCCCTGTTAAACCCGGAGACTATCTGCTGAACATAGTTCAGGGCAATGAGAGCCACATTGGAATTGCGGCCATCCACAATGAGCTGAAGAGTCGCTTCCCTCCCGGAAAGGATATCTGATGAAAAATCAGGCCCAAACTGAACTACTATTAAGGCCTGTTTGTTCTCGATCACAGGGGCAATCTCTTCAGAGGATGTAAGATTGCGGACTAACCTGAAGGTGCCGCTGTCGAAATGGGCAAGCAGTTCCCTGGAGTAGGAACCTCTGTCCTGATTATAAACTGCTACAGGGACCTGGTTCAGCTCAAAATTGGCGGCATAACCGAACACCATGATCTGTGCTATAGGGGGGAGAATCAGCACAAGTCTTGATTTCTTGTTCACCAGAAGGGTGATCAACTCCTTTCTGGTCAATGCGATTATTCTGAACAGAATCTCCATTACAGAAGCCTTTTGTGAAACTTACGCATTATAATGAGAAAAAAAATCAGATTCAGACCCATGAGCCAAAGCCATGAGCGAAAAATCACCGGCCATACATCCCCTGCAAGAAAGATGCTCTGCAAAATAGATACAAAATGACGGGCAGGTATGATATGGGTTATTGCCTGAACAGGGGGTGGCATGGAACCAATATCAAAGATAAAACCTGACAGGATAAAGGCAGGAAGAAATGTAACCACAATAGCCACCTGTCCTGCAACAAACTGGCTGCCAGCACCAATGGATATTATCAATCCCATGAATATGGATGTTAGCATGAACAGGGCAGAAGAAACGGCCAATGTAAAAAAAGATCCCCTGAAAGGGACCTGGAACACTACAATGGCCAGAAAGACCGTTAAAACCATACCGGCCATTCCAAGAACAAAATAGGGAACGATCTTGCCGAGAAGAATCTCACCTTTGGTTACAGGTGTGGATATCAGGGCCTCCATGGTACCCCTTTCCCATTCACGGGCCACCACCAATGCTGTCAGCATACCACCGGTAAGTGTCATGATAACAGCCACAAGCCCTGGCACCAAAAAATTCCTGCTACGTACAGCAGGATTGAACCAGATCCTGTGTCTCAACTCCACTGCAGGGCGCAGATAGCCCGCTCTCTTCTCCCTCACATATCTTGATAGCCAGGCATACCAGCTTCCCATGATATAACCATCTACAATCCTGGCAGTATTTGCATCTACACCATCAAGAATCACACCAACAGGTGCCTGTCGCCCGGAAAGCAGGTCAGAAGCAAAACCGGAACGCAGCCAGACCGCACCGGAAATCTCTCTGTGCATTATGGCATCTTCTGCCTGTTTCATACTGTGATAAGGCACAGGATCGATGAACTCAGATTGATAAAAGCTGGAGACGAGATCCTGGGCGGTTGCAGAAGGGGTCTCCACAACTATGCCGATAGGCACATGCTCTGCATCCAGAGAGACCCCGTAGCCAAAAAGCACCAGAAGACATACAGGGAGAACAAAGGCGATGCCGATACTGGAAGGATCCCTGATAATCTGCAGGGTCTCTTTCCTGATAAGGCCTGATAATCTCCTTAAACTTATCCTTCCCGCCATACTCCCTGTTCCTCTCCTGTTCACGCCGCTGCTCCACCTGCCTATTCAACAGTGACCAGCGATCTCTTTTGGGCCTCTCTTTGAATCAGAAAGATAAATGCATCCTCCATGGTAGGAGAAGGATTCTCTTCCGTGCTGCATCTCCTGCGTACCTCATCCGGGGTGCCCTGGTCCAGTATTGTGCCGTCAGCCATTATCACAAGTCTGTCACAATACTCTGCCTCCTCCAGAAAATGAGTGGTAACCATTATGGTCACCTTGGCTTCTGCAAGCACGTTGATATGCCGCCAAAACTCCCTCCTGGTAACAGGATCAACGCCACTGGTAGGTTCATCCAGAAAGAGCACATCCGGTTCGTGCATCAGGGCTGCAGCAAGAGAGAGACGCTGTTTGAATCCCAAAGGCAGATTTCTACTCCTTACCCCAGCAACCTTTTCAAGACCAAAGGCATCCATTGCCCAGGCTATCTTCTCCTGTCTCACCCTTCCAGAAAGCCCATAGGCATGTGAAAAAAACTCAAGGTTCTCTCTGGAGGTCAAATCTTCATAAAGAGAAAACTTCTGGGCCATATATCCTATCATCTTCTTGGCCGCTGGTCCGGCAGTGAGCATATCGCATCCTGCCACCAGGAGTTTGCCAGAGGTAGGGGGTAAAAGACCGCATAGCATCCTGAAGGTGGTGGATTTGCCTGCGCCATTTGCCCCAAGGAGACCGAATATCTCTCCACGCCTTACCTGAAAGGTTATCTCCCGGACGGCATAGAACTCTCCGAACCTTTTGGTAAGCCTTTGAACGTCTATTACCACATCAGTTCTGCTGCCCTGAACCGGCTTGTGTATGCCGAGTCCAATATCCTCCCCTTGATTCTCTGCCTCCCGAACCTCTGTTGCAGTATCGCCTTTCTGCCGGAGCAGATAGATGAAGGCATCCTCGAACCTTGGCTCCACGGGGGTAATCTCAATCTGGTCTGGAAGAGATAGGGATGACCCGACCTGATCCGGCTCCAGTTGCTCTGACATCACCAACCTGATTCTGTCACCCTGTATCAAGGCATCTACCACCTGCGGCTTCTGAGAGAGTCTGAGCTGAAGTATTCTCTTCTCTTTGCGTGCAGGATTAAGCAAAAAGACCCGACCAGCCATCTTAGCGGAAAAATCTCCTGGTTTGCCGCTGCCAATAATCCTGCCATCATGAAGCAAAACTACCCGGCTGCACCTTTCGGCCTCATCCAGATATGCGGTGGAGACCAGGACCGACATGCCAAGCTGGTCAACCTGGGAATAAACGATCTCCCACAGCTCCCTGCGGGACACTGGATCCACGCCTACGGTAGGTTCGTCCAGGATGAGAAACTCCGGCGGACGAATCAGACAACAGGCCAGCCCCAGCTTCTGTTTCATCCCTCCTGAAAGTCTGCCTGCAAGCCTGTCCATGAATGGAGCGAGCCCGGTCATCTCCATAAGGCGTTTATATCTCTCTTTCCGCTTTGTCCTTGGAAAAAGCTGGAGATCCGCGTAGAGGTCCAGGTTCTCCTGGACAGTAAGATCCTCATAGAGACCGAATCTCTGGGGCATGTAAGCAATTTTCTCATGGATCTGCTGAGATTCTGCAGCAGCATCCAGACCCAAAACGTAAACAGAACCATCTGAGGGTTTCATCAGGCCGGCTGCAAGCCGCATAAAGGTGGATTTGCCTGCGGCATCAGGCCCAATAAGCCCGGTAACCATACCCGACCTGACCTGAACATCCACACCCTTCAAGGCCTCTATGGTCCGGTCACCAGCCCTGAATATCTTCTTGAGGCCCTGTGCCTCCAGGACCAGCGAATTCTTATCCACTACTGGCAGCCCTCGGCACCAGAGGAGTCATTTTCAGATATAATGACGGTTGCAGGCATGCCAAGCCGTAGCTCGTTTTCCGGATTGCAGACAAACACCCGTACCTGATAGACCAGCTTGGTTCTGAGATCAGGAGTCTCCACATTTCTCGGCGTAAATTCAGCTGTTGGGGAGATGTACCCTACCCACCCCTTGTAACGCTTGCCCGGATAGCTGTCAGTAGTAACAAATGCTGCAACTCCCGGTTTTACCCTGCCGAGCATAGGTTCCGGGAGATAAGCCCGCACCCATACAGGATCCTGAAGGGCCAACGTAAGAACCGGGCGCGAAGGCGCAGCCATATCTCCTGGTTGCAGAATCCGGTTCCTTATAATTCCCTTTTCAGGGGCATAGAGTTTTGTATCTGCAAGATTCTTCTCCGCCAGGGCCAGTTTTGCCTCAAGGGCCTTGAGCCTGGCTTCGGCTGCAACGATATCCTCCTTTCTCGGTCCGATCTCCAGGAGCCTGAGGGACTGCATGGCAGCATTCAGGCGTTCCCTGGTGGTGTCCACCCGCGCCTGGGCAGCATCCAGATCCTGCCGGGAAGCAAACTGCTTCTTTGCAAGACGCCTCACCCTATTGAGCCTCTTGACAGCCTCTGTCAGCTCTGCCTCGATGGCCCTGGCCTGGGCCCTGGCCTTCTGAATCTCCTGCTGGCGGGATCCGGCATGCAGTTTCTCTACAACTGCACTTTGAGCCGCAATCTCCTGCTGAAGCTGATTAACCACTGCCTGGTATCTCTCCGGCTCCACCTCGGCCAGAAGCTGCCCCTTCTCCACCTGCGTCCCCTCTTCTACATAAATGGCAGCAATTCGACCTTCTGAATGAAATGCAAGCTGAACCTCCCTGATATCTACATTGCCATAAATGGTCAGATCCTGGACAGAACCACTCCTGTTCTCCTTTACCAATATCCCTGAGACCACAAGAGTTGCA
>JALSKY010000256.1 GCA_026988585.1 Deltaproteobacteria bacterium | reverse complement strand
AAGAAGGACCGGAAGCCAAACCCGAGGTCAAACCTGAGGCAAAACCCGAGGCCAAAAAGGAAGAGCCAAAGGCATCTGAACCCAAACCCGCTGGCAAAAAAACAGCGGCACCATTGGTTTCCGGACCGGCAGGTGAAGGAATCGATGCCATCGAGACCCCTGAACTGGTCAAGGATGAACCGCCTCTGGCCGAACGGTTGGGTTCCATCCCTGAAGATGTTTTCATGGAGCCATGTAGTGGTCAAATTCAGGAGGTGACAGTTGGTGATGGCGACAAGGCTATAGTTGTAGGAGGTGAGAACACCCTGCCCTTCCACACATTTGAGGGCGATATGAAGAATGCCCCCATGACAGCCTTCGAGGTGTTGGACTCAGAGCCTGAGGAATGGCCTGATGTGCTGGCCAAATATTATCAGGATGTCTTTTCTGATCCTGCTGCATGGGCCCAGAAGTGTGTAAACGAATTTGGTGCCAGGGCCATCTGTCTCTCTCTCATAAGCACAGATCCCAACGGTGCAAATGTTTCCTCTTCAGATGCTGCCCAATTGGCCAAAAAGGTGGCTGATGCAGTGGATGTGCCATTGATTCTTTGGGGGTGCGGTAATGCAGAGAAGGATACCGAGACATTGAGAGAGGTGTCCGCTCTTCTGGAATCAAGAAATGTCTGCATGGGGCCGCTGACAGACGCCAATTACCGGACACTCGGGGCAACTGCCATGGCCTTTGGATATTCCGTTGTGGCTTCAACTCCTATAGACGTGAACCTGGCCAAACAGCTGAACATCCTTCTCGAAAATCTCGGTGTGAACCTTGACCATATCTTGATGGATCCTTCTGTAGGACCAGTAGGGTACGGTCTTGAATATACATATTCCGTTATGGAGCGAATCCGCTTGGCTGCCTTGACCCAGCAGGATGATAAGCTTTCCTGTCCTTTCATCATAAATCTTGGCCGCGAGGTCTGGAAGGCCAAGGAGACCAAGTTGCCTTCCAGTGCAGAGCTTGGTGACCAGGAGAGAAGGGGCGTGTTGATGGAGGCGATTACAGCCAGTTCCCTGCTTCTGGCCGGAGGAGAATTGATGGTCATGAGGCATCCAAAGTCTGTAACACTTACTGAGGCACTGGTTCAGGGGCTGATGTAGCTATTTGATTATAAAAGAGATCAGGAGAGAAAAGATGTCCAAGATAATATGTTCTGCAGCGATTCGGGGTGCCCACAAGATAGTGGACATGGCCGAGGAAAAGTATGAAGAGGTGCTCAAGAAGCATGGGCCCGAGCATCCGGTAGCCTTTCCCAACACTGCTTATTATCTGCCCATCATTTACAGTATGCTGGGTTTGCCTGTGAAGCAGCTCGGGGATATGAAGGATGTGTTTCAGGAGTGCAGAAAGCTGTTACCGGCTCCGGTTTCCGACAACCTCTGGCTTCCATATCTTGCCCCGGCCCTGGATGCCGGAATGGCCACATTTTTTGCTGAGGAGATGTTCGAGGCCATTCGTTACATAGATGATCCTGATTTTTATACCAAGACAGAGGATCCTCCGGCTGATGGCAACTACTGGCTTGGGGCTGCAGATGACGTGATCTTTCGAAAGAGGGGTGTGGAGTTTGTGGACGGGACAGCCCCTGGTTTTGCTGCAATTCTTGGCAGCCCTGCCGATGCTGAGGAGGCAGAAAAGATAGCTACCGAGTTGCAGGAGAAGAACCTCTATATCTTTCTCCATGATCAGACAGACGGGATCTATTTCCCCGACCAGCTTCGGAAGCGCAATGTTCAGATAGGCTGGTCCACAAGGCTGGTGCCTTTTGGCCCCACCTATACATCTGCTGTGTTTTCCATTGGTTTCGCATGCCGTGTGGCCCTTGCCTTCGGTGGTATCAAGCCAGGGGATTACAAGGGGAATCTCCTCTATAACAAGGACAGGACATTTGCCTTTGTCATAGCATTTGGTCCTGTGTCTGATGAATGGTATGCCAATGCAGCAGGGGCGATCAACTGGGGTTTCCCTACTATCTCAGACTGGGATATTCCGGAGATTCTGCCTACCGGTATCTGTACGTATGAGCATGTGGTGAGCAAGGTCCCCCATGATGAGATAGTCCAGAAGGCCATAGAGGTTAGGGGCCTCAAGGTAACGGTCTCCAAGATAGATATTCCTGTCTCCTATGGTCCGGCCTTCGAGGGCGAGCGTGTCAGAAAGGATGATCTCTTCCTGGAGTGTGGAGGCGGCAGGACGCTTGGTGTAGAGGTCCTGGTCTCCAAGGAGATGGATGAGATCGAGGACGGAAAGGTCATAGTTGAAGGCCCTGAGATGGATCAGGTGGAAGAGGGGGCAAAGCTGCCTCTGGCCATACTGGTTGAGGTGGCAGGCAGGCAGATGCAGTCTGATTTTGAACCGATCCTGGAGAGGCAGTTTCATCACCTGATAAACTATGCCCAGGGGATCATGCATATTGGACAGAGAAATATCATGTGGCTCCGTGTCTCCAAGGCAGCCATAGAGAAGGGATTCAAGTTTGAACATATTGGCCGGATCCTTCATGGAAAGCTCCATCAGGATTTCGGTGCCATCCTGGATAAGGTGCAGGTGCGCATCTATACGGAGGAGGAGAAGGTCAAGGAGATAATGGAACTGGCGAGACAGGTCTATGAGGCCAGGGATGAACGCCTTGGTTCCATGACGGATGAGAGTGAGGAGACCTTCTACTCCTGTACCCTTTGTCAATCTTTTGCTCCAAGTTCTGTGTGTATCATTACCCCGGAGCGGGTTGGCATGTGCGGAGCATATAACTGGCTGGATGGCAAGGCCTCCTATGAGATCAATCCTACAGGTCCCAACCAGCCCATCAAAAAAGGCAAGTGTATCGATCCCAAGCTTGGTCAGTGGGAAGGGGTCAACGAGTTTGTCAAAAAGGCATCCCGTGGCAAGGTGGAACGGGTCAGTGCATACTCCATGATGGTTGACCCCATGACCGCCTGCGGATGTTTCGAGTGTATCTCTGCCATGCTGCCCATGTGTAATGGCATCATGATAGTCAACAGGGATTATATGGGCATGACCCCCAGTGGCATGAAATTTACTACCCTGGCAGGAATGGTGGGAGGTGGACAGGTTACACCCGGTTTTCTCGGTGTATCCAAGCATTACATAACCTCCAGGAAATTCATGCAGGCTGAAGGTGGACTGAAGCGCGTGGTCTGGATGCCCAAGATGCTCAAGGAAGAGCTGAGGGAGCGCCTGGAGGAGCGGGCCAGAGAGCTTGGAATACCTGATCTGCTGGACAAGATAGCAGATGAGGATGTGGGCGTGTCCGAGGATGAGGTGTTGAAGTTCTTGCAGGAAAAGGGTCATCCGGTGCTGACTCTGGAGGAAGCACAGGAAGAGGCTGTTTGAGAGGAGATATAATAAATGGGTCTTACAGGAATAGACATCCTGAAAATGCTCCCCAAGAAAAACTGCGGGGAGTGCGGAGTGCCTACCTGCCTGGCCTTTGCCATGAAGGTGGCGGCAGGGCAGGAGGATATCGGGGCATGTCCCTATGTATCTGATGAGGTTAAGGAGAAGATAGGGGAGGCCAGTGCGCCACCTATCCGCACCATTGTCATTGGAAGTGGCGACAACAAGTTTGAGGTAGGCGGTGAGACCTGTCTTTACAGGCATGAGAAGAGGTTTGAGCATCCTACTGGTATAGCCGTGCTGATCTCCACAGATATGTCTGATGAGGATATAGCCGGAAGGATCAGCCGCTTCAATGGGCTTCGCTGGGACAGGGTAGGCGTGGAACTCAAAGCCGATCTCATCGCAGTTAAGGACTCTGGAGGAGATGCTGATGCCTTTAAATCCCTGGTTGAAAGGGTAAGAAAAGAGGCAGAGGACGCCGGACTTATCCTGATGAGTCAGGATGCTTCGGTACTTAGGGCTGGTGCAGAGGCATGTGGCGAGCATAAACCTCTGCTCTGTGCGGCTACTCGTGACAACAGTGATTCGGTCATCGACCTTGCAAAGGAGCTTGGCTGTCCTGCAGTGGTGCGTGGCGAGAACATTGGAGATACAGCAGATCTTGCAGATTCCATCCAGCAGGGCGGTTTCAAGGATATCGTGCTGGATACCGGTGCCCGTACGGCAAAGAGCGTGTTTGAGGATCAGGTGGTATGCCGCCGGGCTGCCATCAAACATAAATACAAGCCGTTGGGCTTCCCTACCATAACATTTCCTTGTGAGATGACAGATGATTCCCTGGTTGAGTCCATGATAGCATCGGTCCTGGTGGCCAAATATGCAGGGATAATGGTTCTCTCTGACCTGCAGGGAGATACGCTGTTTCCGCTGCTTTTGGAACGCCTCAACATATTTACCGATCCCCAGAGGCCGATGGTGGTCCAGGAGGATATCTATCCAATCAATGGGCCGGACGAAAACTCTCCTGTGCTGGTGACCTGTAACTTCTCCCTAACATATTTTATCGTCTCTGGAGAGATCGAGGGGAGCAAGGTCCCTGCGTGGCTCCTTATCAAGGATACAGAGGGTCTCTCAGTATTGACCGCCTGGGCTGCAGGAAAGTTCAGCGCAGATCTCATTGCCCAGTTTGTGAAAAAGAGCGGCATAGAGGATAAGGTCAAGCATCGCTGTCTGATAATTCCCGGTTACCTTGCCTCCATCAAGGGAGAGATGGAGGAAGAGCTGCCAGACTGGACTATTCAGATTGGACCGAGAGAGGCATCACACCTGCCACCATATCTGAAAAAGTGGCAGCCTGAGGGATAATCTGGGCCTTGGATATCAAGTAGAGAGGGGAATAAAAGGTATGTACGTTCACTGTATTGCAGAGAGCATAAATATTATGGGCAAAAGGACCGGAGACGCCATGAGGTCCAGAAATCCGGGACCGATAGTGGAGATGGCCCATGAAGAGACTGCTGATGGTGGGGATTTTCTGGACCTGAACATAGGGCCTGCCAGAAAGGATGGAACAGATCTCATGCCATGGATTGTTCAGGTGTGCGAGGAGATCACTGACTGTCCGCTTAGTCTGGATACCACCAATGCAGATGCATTGATTGCAGGTATCAGGGCAGCAAAACATCCGGAGAGGCATATAATGAACTCCATATCTCTTCAGCCTGAGAGAATGGAAAAATTGATTCCTGTTGCTGCTGAGGCAGGCTGCTATGTTGTGGCCCTGCTATGGGGCGTAGATGGGATGCCAAGGGATTCCAATGAGAGGGCTGCTATGACTGTTGAGCTGCTCATGGCCTTGAACGAGGCTGGAATACCCAATGAAAAGATTCTGGTGGATCCAATAGGTACGCCCATTACCCTTGGGGCAGATCAGGTCCTTAGCGGACTGGAGTTCATGGCAATGCTCCCTGAAATTGCTCCGGGTGCAAAGAGCACCGTTGGGCTCTCCAATGTCTCAAATGGTGTAGAGCATCATCTCCGGTGCTATCTGGATAGGGCATATCTGGCCATGCTTATGAAATATGGACAGTGGTCTGCCATTGTGAACACCTATGATCAGGAACTGGTAAAACTTGCCCATGGTGAATTGCCCCATCTGGTCAAACTGGTTCATGATATTATGGAAGACAATGATCCTGATCCTTCCACACTCGATGAGAAGGAGCTGGAGTATTACAAGACTACCAGGGTGCTCATGGGCAAGACCATATTTTCCGAATCTTGGCTGGAACTTTGATCTCCATCCTGTCTTCATATCATTGGATCTCTCTACCTGAAGGGTTTTAATTATGGCAGAGGAAATCAGGATTGTAATCGATGGCATAGATGTTGACGTGGTACCTGGACAGACCATCCTTGAGGCTGCCCGGGGAGCCGGTCTATCAATCCCGACACTGTGTCATCTTGATGGAGAACGCTCTTCCGAACAGCCCTGTCTCCTCTGTATGGTGGACGTTCAGGGCACCGGCCGTGTTCGTGCCTGTGCAACAGAGGTGCAGGCAGGGATGGTGGTGGAGACCCAGAACAAGGATCTAAAGGCCTTCAGGAAGAAACGGCTGGAGATATTGACCCAAAGCCATTACGGGGATTGCAGGGCCCCTTGCAATCTCACCTGTCCAGGCTCTATAAACGTTCAGGGTTATGTAAATCTGGTGGCTCAGGGCGAATATCGGGCTGCTCTCAGGCTGATTAAAGAGAAGTGTCCTTTGCCTCTGTCTGTGGGGCGTGTCTGTCCCAGGTTTTGTGAGACAAGATGCCGTAGGGTGTTGGTAGATGAGGCAGTTGCCATTAACCATATCAAGAGATTTGTTGCAGATCTCGGGGTCAGGGAGGGATGGCAAAAGGATGATGAGCCCGGCCTGCCAACCGGCAGAAAGGTCGCCATAATCGGAGGAGGGCCGGCTGGTCTCTCCTGTGCCTATTTCTTGCGAAAGAGGGGGCACGATGTCACCATATTCGAGGCCAATCAGGCCTTGGGCGGGATGTTGCGGTATGGAATCCCCAGATACAAGCTCCCCAACCGGGAGGTGGATCGTGAGGTTCAGGCCATCCTTAATCTCGGTGTCCATGTAAAACTTGGAAGACGCTGGGGCAAGGATTTCAACCTTCAGGACCTGAGAGATCAGGGTTTTGAAGCGATATTTATAGCTTGTGGACTTTCTCGCCAGAAGGTCCTGGATGTCAAAGGGGCACAGTATGCCATTGATGGGCTGGAACTGTTGAAGACCATAAATAAGGAGGATGAGCCTCCGGAGATAGGCGAACGGGTACTGGTTATAGGAGGGGGAGATGTTGCCCTGGATGCTGCCAGGAGTGCCAGAAGACTTGGGGCAGCAAAGGTGACCGTCATCTATCCAAGATCCAGGGCAGAGCTGCCGGCCCATCAGAGGGATATCAACGAGGCAGAGAAGGAAGGGGTGGAATTCTTTCTGATGACCACGCCTCTCAATATTGAAAAGGGTGAGGATGGCCTGAAGATAGAGATGGCCAGGACCATATTGGATGAGCCGGATGAGAGGGGCATACGTCATCCGATTCCCATGCCGGGTTCCAATCTCACCTGGGAAGTGGATTCCATCATCTCCTGCCTTGGTCAAACTGGAGATCCTTCCTTTCAGAGCTATGGAGAGATTGAGGCGTCTATCCAACTGACGCCAAGGAAGACCATAAAGGCCCATCTCAGTACCCAGAAGACCAATGTGGATGGTATCTTTGCAGGGGGTGATTGCGTTACAGGGGCAAGGACCGTGATTCAGGCCGTTGCTGGCGGACGCAGGGCAGCAGAGGCAATCCATCAATATCTTACAGGAGAAAAGGCGGCTGTATCAGAACCCCGTTTCAACTTCACCAAGGGGAAGCGGTTTGAAGATGTGGATATGCACAATTTTGAGGGGATTCCCGTGCAGCTCAATGAGGCGATGCCTGCCCGTCCACCTGAGAGACGCATCCGTGATTTCAACCAGATTCAGGTAGGCTATACAGAGGAGATGGCGCTGAGAGAGGCCAAACGGTGCCTGAAGTGTGGCTGCCTTGGTATCTACAAGTGTGATTATCGCTCCCTGTGTGTGGAGTATAATGTAAAGCCCAACAAGGCCTTGAAACGCCAGAAATATCCTGTTGACAATTCTCATCCATTTATAGCCATAGATGCCAACAAGTGTGTGGGTTGCACCAGATGTGTGCGAACATGCAAGTATGAGGCGATTGAACTCAAGGTGGAGAGGCATCCTGAGACCTTCTTGATACAGGATGTCTCGCTCAGGCTCAATGAGCATTGTGTCTCCTGTGGAGCATGTGTAGATGCCTGTTCCACTGGAGCCCTGGCCAAGAAGGATACCGCAGTTCCTCTGTTGCCGGAGCAGGTTAAGGTGGTGAACAGTGTCTGTACATATTGCGGTGTTGGTTGCAGCATAGAGCTTGTGAATAATTGCGGGGCCCTGTTGGAGGTGCGCGCCAACCGGTTTGCTGCCCCAAACTTCGGCCAGCTCTGTGTCAAGGGGCGTTTTGGGTACACCTTCAGGCGCCACGAGGAGAGGCTTCGCAGTCCCCTGATAAGAGACAGCATTGATGAGCCTTTTCGTGAGGTTGACTGGATGGATGCCATCCAGTTTGCTGCATCCAGGCTATTGAAGATCAAAAAGGAGCATGGAGCCGATGCCTTAGGCATCCTCTCTTCAGCAAGGTGCTCCAATGAGGAGAATTTTCTGCTGCAGAAGCTGGCTCGAGCGGCGTGGGGCACCAACAATGTTGATAACTGTGCCCGGGTCTGACACGCTCCATCGGTCAGCGGTCTGCTGGCAACACTTGGAAGCGGCGCAGGAACCACCCCATTTTCCCAGATTGTGGGTACAGACTGTCTCTTGATATGTGGCTCCAACACTACAGAGGCCCATCCCATAGTTGGGCAGAAGGTG
>JALSKY010000255.1 GCA_026988585.1 Deltaproteobacteria bacterium | reverse complement strand
AAAAGGATATGACAGGTGATAAGGCTTTTCCAATATCTTACGTGGAGGGCCCAAACAGCCATTTTCATTCATTTCTATCACAGAAATATCTCCCTTGTTGGTCTTTAAAGAAATATCTTCAACAAAAATATAGTATTTATTATTGTATTTAACTATAAAAGGATCTGCAAATGATCTATTTTTTGGACTCACAATCTTCTCATATTTATGTATGTCTATATTTGTGGGATGTCCAATTTTAAAGAAAATAGACCATTTATTTCCAAGCAGATATTTCCTCAAGAAAATTATGGCGTATAGGGCGATTAAAGTTACTATTAGCCTAAAAACATTCCAATTATTCAAATCTTTTGTATTGAATATTCTTTTGGAACGGAATTTTGGAACACAGTTTTGTTTATTGAGTCTGCTTAAAAATTCTGTATCTCCAATCTGATAGAGTTCTTTGAGCTTTCTTAAAACAAACGACAAAGATTTCCAATAGACCTTATTGATATTTCTGTGAACAGAACGATTATTGGTAAAACAGTATGATTCATAGAGCAATAAGTCTTCAGAAACGCTATTGCCCATTTTAAAAAGGATGGAACGAGTAGTGCCTTCTCGAGTCATTACCTCAAAAAATCCATTCGCCTCGGGAAAATCTATGTCATGTTCACCAAATTTGTATCCCCAAACTCCTAATTTGGCAGCCTTCAGAAGATCCCCTCCAACTCTTTGGTGGAGTAAGGTTATAATAACGTCCAAGTTGGCTTTATTAATTTTTGAGAGAATTTCGTCTTTAATAACGATTTGGTTCTCATCAAGAAAATATTCTGCATTAATTATAGATGTATTGCTTAATAGCTTTTGTGCGTCTTTTTGTTTTGTAGCATCTGGTTGAACTTTAAAAAGTTTTCGATCAATTTTGTAATATATATTAAATAAACTAAATTTTTTTCCTTTATTTTGCGGAACTTCGTCTCTTTTTTTATTCAGTATAATAGTAACGGAAATCTCAGCAAACTTAGAATTTATTATATTTTCTAACATCTTGAATTGCCATGAGCTTATTGAAAAAGATTCCATCAATAAGCCCACCTTAACTTTCTTGGTCATGTTGCGTTATTCTTCTTTATCAAATAATATGTTTTTCTATTAAAACTTAAGTTTGTTTAGTCCACTTTTTCATGCAAAGCTAAACTCGTTTTGTCTGTGTGGCTATTAAGCTTTTTGTTTTAGCCCTCCTACTATCGATAGACACAGAGTGGCACAGAGGAATGACCTGTAACACCCGTAGGTTTTTGGGCGGGCTGATAGTTGTAAAGAGAATTTCAACCCTTCCATCTGCTCCAAAGACGACAGCCTTGCCTTCTATGATGGAGCCCTTAACAGGACCATCCATTTTGAAACTCTTTAAGACCTGCCCGTGAGCATCAAGGAGCAAAACAGTGCCATCTGACAGGCAGACCAGGATCTTGCCATGCTCAGCATCGCTGTCTATGCATTCCACACTGCTGTCAAGGTTCTGTTGCCAGATCCTGTTGCCGTCTTTGTCAAAGGCGGAGACAAGACCTCTTTTTGTGGCAACCACAATGGTTTTGCTGCCATCCTCATTGTTTAATATCTCAAGGCCCCTCATGAAGCCGCCTTTTGGCTTGTCCGGGCCGAAATAGCGCACCCATAAAGGCTTGTAGGTAGCTCCATTATAGACCCTGAGCTCATTCCAGTGACCGCTCAAGGTGTAGATCACTTCATCTATCCGGTCTCCATCGATGTCTGCAACCTGTAGATGCCTGAGCCCCTGCTGCATCCATGCGGCCATGGAGAACAGCCCCTTAGGAAGACCGGCAAAGATATGGTCTGAGATAGTCTCATAATCACCATTGATTGCAGAAAGACCTGGAAAACCGGTAAAATACTTGCCCGCCAGGAGAAGAGGCGGTTTGTTGCCGCGCCTTTTAAGGGCGGCAAGGGCGGTGTTGTCCCCCCATTTTGTTGGCACTCGGGCAATCAGGCTTCCATCCAATCTTCTGAACTCCACGGTACAGGGGCGGCCAATGGCTATCTGCTGGCTTCCTGTTCCCCAAATGTCATCAACCAGGATGGAAAAGATCCCTGTCTTCTTGTATTTGGGGCCGGGATCCGTAAACCACGGGGCATCATAGCGGGCACCAATCTTGAAGCTTGGATCTATTTTTGCCTTTATGCGCCATAGGGTTGTGCCGTTTTGGGATATGGCCTCCATGGTATCGTCTCTATAGCCTATGAGAAGGTCAAAGGAACTGGCCTGATCAATGTTTTTGGCAGCCCAAAGTGATAGAATCTCCCCTTTTCTCTCAATGGTTTTGAGGACCTTGCCCTGGGATGAGAGGAGGAACAGCGTAGAGCTTTTCTCTCCCGGCGCAGCGGCCCAGATGTTACCGCTGCCAAGCCAGGCAGGCTCTGTGATCTTGATCCCTTTGGAGGTCTTTGTGCTATAAGCGGGAAGCCAGTTTTCAAAGGTGGTCTTTGAAGGCGGGCTGAGACTGGTTCTGGCAAATCTGTTTGGCAGCTTCTCAAGGGCATTCTTTATGCTTGCAGATATGGCGGCATCTGGCTCCAGGTTTTTGGAAAGGGTTTGTCCTTTTTTGACAGCCATTGGCCCTGTCCTGATGCCTGCAACAGAGACTTCGCCCTGCTGGCTCCCCTTGATATTCAGGATATGTTTCGCCATGTTCCATGAGATGGATACAGGTACAGTGGCCTGAATAATGGACTGGTCCCCAACTGTGAGGTGCCGGGCCCCGGCAAGGATGATCATTCCTGGGGAGACGTAGGCAAAATCCGCATCTGTTGATAGCTCTTCAGAGCTAAAACCGCCAATGGCAGCCAGGGCATTTTCACTGCCCTCTATGATGAATGCCCCGGTCTTGAGCTCCTTCAGGATCTTGGGTTTCTGGAGCAGGCCGAAGAGGTTTGCAAATACCACGGTTTCAGATGGAGAAAGGGGCCTTGAGACCGTCTCCTGGGCCACTCGATCCTGGGCAACGGACAGGGGATGGTTTGCGGCCATCCGGATATTGTTGCGGGTAAGCAGTATACCGTCACTTTCTGATCTGTATTTTATCTTGGCAGGAAACTGCCAGGATGCCACTATGTCGTAATGGCCGGACGTTTTTGCCATTACCCTGTCTATCGACAGGAAGAGATTGTCCTTGAGATAGAGCAGGTGTCTTTGCCAGTTGGCCGAGGATGTCTCCGGCACCTCTGTCTTCAGATATACAGCTCTTCCTTCATCAGCCACAAGGGATGACTTGAGAGCAGCAGCCCTGGCCACCTTGAGGTCGGTGGCCCCTTTGAACCAGATATCGATATCGTTCAGATACCCGCTCAATACCCCTTTGCCACCAAACATCCTTAGATAGTAAATGGTGTTCAGGTGATAGGGGTTTCTCCCAAGGCCATTGAACCCGTCTATGAGAAAAAAATCATCCTTTTCTCCAAGCCCTGTGCGGTAGGAGAGTATCTGGAATGCCTCTTCAAGGGGAACGTTTTTTTGTGAGCGTGTCCAGTCTGTGCGTGACAGCGGGAAGCTCGCTACATGGTTTATCAGTTCAGTTGGAGGATCAATTGTTATCTCTTCATCTGGCCAAAAGGATTCACCGATCCTGAAGGTATCAAAATCGAAACCGAGCCTCCTGGCCATCCAGTAGTAGCTGCCGTCCTTCAGCAGGTAGCCGGCCTTGTTGAGCAGGCTTATGGAGACATATCTGTTGTAGTCATCTCTCTCCTTGCCGGTCATCAGGACCTTGAGGGCATGAATCATGGTCCTTGCTGTGCCGCTTTTTACAAACTCTTCAGAGCTGTCCTCAGAGCCGTCCATTGTAAAGAAGTCGAATATCGGCTCAATGGAGGTTGATACCCAGTAGAGGGTGTCCCTCTCGCCCCATGTGGGATCGCCAATAAAGGTGTGAAAGGCCCGGCGGACATTTGCGATCCGTTTTTTCCATAATGGATCTGGATAGTATCTTGAGAAGTAGCGGCTGCCTGTATAGATGTTCATCATGTGCCAGCAGGAGTGTCGATCCCCATGCGGTTTTGAAAAGGTGCTTTTGGGGTCATAGTGACGCTGATGTTCGAGGAGCTTGTTGGTGATGAAGAGCCGTTCCTTGTCTGTGAAAAGAGGGCTTTCTTCTATGAGATCCCAGACGCAGTCCACCAGATGTGATCGGTAGTGGTAATTCTTTACCAGGGGATCCAGGGGGTCATTGAATGCATCGCTTTTCAGGTTTGGTGCCGGGATCTGGTTGGGGTCCGGCATTGCCATGGCCTTGAAGGCATCCAGGTATTTCTTATCACCAGTCATGTAATATAGCACCCCGGCAATGCTGATGGGGTTCCATCCAAAATAGGTGGAGGGCTTGTAGCCGATCTCCCTGCCGCTCCTGGTCTTTCTCCAACTGTCACGCCAACTGAAGACCTTCCAGTCGGCATCATCAAGGCTGATATCAGGCGGATTCATCCCCTTGCCCAGCTTTATCTTCATGAGCCAGCCTACGGTGAGGGGCATCTCCTTTTCGAGGAGATTGGCAAAGACCTTGGCAGCCGTTTCTGTGCCCTTCAGATCTGATCCACCAACCAGGATTACATTGTGTCCGGTGCCATAGGGATTGTGCAGGGATCTGACTACATACCCGTCTTTTCCCGGATATTTGAGATCCAGCAGACAGTACCACTGACGGTAGAGCTTCTCGATAAAGGGGTTGTTGCTCATGTTCCCGATGGCAATGACATTGTGGTCATCAAGGAGCTGATCAGGAAGGGAATCGGTCCTGATGGGCAGGGTTACTCCTGTAAGCGTCCTGATCCTTTCCTGGATGATCTGGCCAATCTGCCTGAAATCTTCCCCTTTGGGTACAACTATGACTGCCTGTGGCCTTTGTTCCGATACAAGCGTGGTTTCTATGCAGAGGTCCTTCAATCTCTCTATGCGGGGTGGTAATTCTGCGTTCTCTGCCTGTGCAGAGATGAAAGAAAGCATCAGCAGGAAGAGAGTTGCAGAAACAGTGAAGAGAGAGATGCTTGAAAAGGGATTCTTGTGCACTGGTAAGCTCATATCTATTCAGGGCACGCTACCGCCATTTGGGTGAACCCTGTTTTTCACCCAGGTGGAGATGCAAGAGAAACCAATATAGGGCATTGCCGGTTCATGGACTGAAACTTGGATGTCGAGATAAAGGCCCTTGAATAACGCCCTGTTTCTCTTTATGTATCAGCACATACCCACAACAGCTGACTGCGACTATAAAATATATATCGGAAAATTCCATAACCATGGGCAACCTCGAACAGTTTTCTAATAATCTTTTCTCTTTTCGGAGAGAAATGGAGGAGGCTTGAGTTTCCGGTGTTTGATCGGCTGTTTTGTTGAGATGTGTTCGCAAGAAGGGTGCCAATAGAAAAGAGAAGGCGGATTGAAAAAACGGGTACAGTTTTTTTTGTCCAGCTTTTGTCTGTGTGTGTCTAACGAAGTGGGTGGTTAATTTTAGGTTTTTTGTTTTTTGGGGGGCCACCCGCTTACGCTCGACGGGCACAGACATTTTCCACCCGCCGACTGGCGGCTGGAAAGAGCCAGGAAATGACATAAAAAGACAAAAAAGGCCGGGATATCTGTCATTGATGCAGATATCCCGGCCACGGATCAGCCTGATATTTAGTTTGGGAATTAGCCCCTGCCGGTCCCTCTTTTTATGCCTGCCAAGCCAAGGAGACCAAAGCCCAGAAGGAGTGCAGCCCCTGGTACAGGCACAGGTGTTATCCTGATTTCATCTATAAAGCTTTCGTAGCCATTGATTAAAATCTGATTTGCTCCAGCAGGCCCGGAGAGATAAAGCGTTTCCAGCCCTGACGTTGTGGTGTTAGAAGTCTTGGCCAGGAACCCTTCATCATCATAAAGAACGGCCGTCAAGGCCCCTATCCCGGTGTAATCATACACATCTATCTCAATATTCACGGGCATGTCGGAAAGGCTATCGATATCACCAAAGTTTACAGTCAGCATAGCTGGATAAAGCCATACCCCATCTGGATCAGTATTATCATTGTCAACTCCAAAAGAGCCAGACATATTCATATTTGCTCCTGCCTCTGACCAGCTTTGGCCTTGGCCAATATTATCAGGTACATTATCCAGGGTGATTACCACAGTGGCATTGGCCATGGTGGCAGATAAGCATAAAAACATCAAGATAAGCACAGAGTTGGTTAGCTGTTTCATTTTTGGACATCCTCCTCCAGTTTTTTAAAATTATATCATGGTCTGGCTGTTTTTTTGAATAATCGTGCTAAATTTTACGTCTCATTATGCAGACTATCCCAAGCAGTCCGCTACCCAGAAGAAGTGCAGCCCCTGGTACAGGAACAGGTGAGGTTGTTTCTCCTGAAATAGTATTGCCGTCAATGGTGTAAGCAGCAAAAGGCGACTCCATTTGAAGGGTTATTCCTACAAATCCGTCATAGATAGTGTTTGCCTCAAGTGGGCTGTCTCCGCTGGTACTCATCCATAAGAAGGCGTAGTGGTAGTTGTCGAAGCCCTTGGCAGTATTGAGCCATGGAAGCTTTATAAACTCCTCAGAATTCCTGTAATACCAACCACCGAATAAAGAGTTACGCATGGCCAGAAATCCTCTCCAGTCTTCATTCTCAGAATTTGGCGGCGGGTTGTTCAGGTCTGTGTGAATGACAGCATAGGCAGCATTATTGTTGCCCACTGCAAAGGCGATGATACCATCTTCATCAGGCGTGATGGTAAACCAATATCCCCGGAATTCTTGTGTTTCTTCCTGTTCTGTTACTATGGTTTCAGCCAGTGCATTGGAGACCGACATTCCGACAGCCAGGAATATTCCTATGGCCATAATACTCAATGCTTTTCTATCCATCTTTTTTCTCCTCCTGTTTAATAGTTAACATTTCATAATACATAAATACTGCAAGAAGCAGACCATGTTGTTTTTGTGCCTAACAGCATTCAACTGGCTTTTTCCAGGGATTAAAAAGGTAATGCCTACTGAAAGCAGAAAAAGAATTCCATGGATGAGAATAGTTTTTCTCCTTTAAGGGAAAAGAATTGCCTCAATGGGAGGACAAGTCAGCAAAAAGCAGGAAACGCCTTTGAGGAGTGACGCAACAGGTAATCCTGTGCCCATCCCTGGAGCTGTATGGCTGCTGGCTTTTGGAGTAGTTGTTTTGGCGGGTTTGAGGGATAGTAATAGCTAATGAGTTTAATGGAGATTCTTCCCTGTCGGGTCCGACAGGGAAGAGAGTCTTTTGTCCAGCTTTTGTCCGTGTGCGTCTAACGAAGTGGGTGGTCAATTTATTGTTTTTTTGGGAGCCACCCGCTATCGCTCGACGGACACAGACAGACACAGACATTTCTCACCCGCCGACTGGCGGCTGGAAAGGCCCATGGAAAACCCTTTAAAAAAACCTGCTGAAGCGTTATGCCTTGCTGCAGTTTTGTTGAGTCCGACTGGGAAGACGGGTCTTCTATCTGTTTTTGCATGGAACTGATGTTAGAGGGTGATCATATGATCCCTGTGTATGGCCTCTTCCTTGGCATCCCTGCCGATGATCTCCTTGATCCGGCAACTCTGGGCACCGCACAGTTTTTTCAGCTCCTCTGAATCAAAGTTGCTTATGCCCACAGCGATCTCCTTGCCTTGGCTGTTCACGCAGACCACGCAATCACCCTTGTTGAACCTGCCTGATACCCCCTTTATTCCCACAGGAAGAAGGCTCTTGCCCTTGCAGGTCAGTGCCTTGACTGCCCCATCGTCTATCTCGATTATACCCTTGCGTTTGAGGGCGTAGGCTATCCAAGGCTTTCTGCCATAGACTCGTCTCTGCGATTCAGGCTGAAAGAACGTGCCTATGGATTCACCATCGAAGAGTCTCTGGAGGATATTTTCAGTGCGGCCATGGGCTATGACCATGGGTATGCCGCATGCTGTGACCATCCTGGCTGCCTCCAGTTTGGATTTCATCCCTCCGCGGCCGGCCCTGCCCGGTTCATCCCCTGAAAGGGAGATTATTTCATCTGTTACTCCAGTGACATGGGGTATTCTCCTGGCGTCAGGATTCTTTCTGGGGTCTGCCTCATAGAGGCCATCTATATCACTGAGGATTACGAGCATATCCGCCTCCACCAGGTTGACCACCAGCACTGCCAGCGCATCGTTGTCAGTAAACTGGAGTTCTTCGGTGGAGACTGTATCGTTCTCGTTGATGATGGGGATGATATCCCAGCCAATAAGGGTCTTCAGGGTGTTTTTGGCATTTACATAACGGGTGCGGGGGATCAGGCCTGCACGGGTCAGCAGTACCTGGGCTACCTCTATGTTATATCTTTGAAATGCCTCTTCATAGGCCTGCATCA
>JALSKY010000254.1 GCA_026988585.1 Deltaproteobacteria bacterium | reverse complement strand
CGGAATCGGGAAGATTTTTTAATTCCTCCATGATGTCCAGAGGGAATCTGCCCTGCCCAACGATAACCACCGGCTTACCGGTAATCTGTTTTTTGACGAGATAGAGATAGCCAAAGCGCCAGGCACTGCTCATGGTGATGAATAGCAATATCTCAGCAAAAAAGACCCATTTATTGGGCAGTATGGCCGGGAACAGCATATAGAGAAGGCCGAGGAAGATGGATGCAGAACCCAAGGCCTGGAGGAGACGAACGGTCATCTCCTTAAGGCCCTCTGTCGGGGAAAAGGTATAGAGTCCGAAGTAGTAGAGCGACAGGATACATGTGATAACTATGGTGGTGATCCTGACAAACTCCACCGGATTTTTAAGAGAGGGGACCTCTCCTGCTGTAACGGAGGTGAGGACCAATATGGTCAGGAAAAGGAAGATCCCTTCCCACAGGATAAGTATGAGCTTGCGTATAGGGTATCTCTTGCCGAAAAAACGGAGCATCTCTGATCTCTCTAAAGATAGTTTTTAGTCCATTTGATCTTTTTCCTCTGAGGAACGCTTCTTCTTTGAGCCATATCCATAGCCGTATCCATAACCATATTTCCGGTAATAGCCCTGACGTCTTGGTGCTATCTCGAACCCATTGAATATGGTTCCAAAGATCTTCTCCTTACCTATACGGTTGATCGCCTCTTCTACTGCTTCTCTCTCTGCCTTTCCGTAGCGTATCACCAGGATCACGGCATCTACAAACTTGCTGAGAGTTATGGTCTCAGCTGCAAGCAGTGCCGGCGGAGAATCTACCAGGACAAACCGGTCCTCATAACGCTCGCGGGTCTCCTTGAGCAGGGCACTCATCCTGTCAGAGGTCATGAGTTCAGACGGATTCCGAACCGGCTGTCCGGCTGTCAGCACCGTGAGTTTGGGAATAGAGGCCTTTGCGAGAAAATCGGAGAGTGGCCTATCCTGCTCCTGCAGGTATTCAGTAAGGCCCTGTCTGTTCTCCATGCCAACCATGTTGTGGAAATTTGGTCTGCGGCAATCGGAATCTATCACCAGCACATGGGGATTGACGCTTTGAGCAATGCTGACTGCAAGATTGGCGGCTACAAAGGTCTTGCCCTCCTGCTCCATGGCTGATGTGATCATTATGGACTTGATTTTTCTCCCATCCCTTGGATGAAAGATGGAGGCCCGGAGAACCTTGAAGTGTTCTGCAGCAAGAGATTCAGGCTGATAAAAGACGATTACCTTTGGATTTATGGGGGATTGTAGCCCAGCTCCCTCTTTTTTTATCGATGTTTTGTTCGTTACCCCTGCCTTTAGTGAAGGCTCCAGGGGGGGAGTGTTTACCGTCAGGGAAGATATATTGTCGGTTGCAGGTGTGCGGTGGCTGCCATCTCCTGCTGGTCTCCTGTTTTCTCTCTCTGCCTTTTTGAAGGCCTCTGTAAGCTTTCCCATGTTGATTTTTTCCTGTATCTGGTTGATTTTAAAAAAAACGTTCTGAAAGGATAGAGAGTATGGGATTGATAACCTCTCTGCCCCAATATGCGGCCATTGCTGCCAAAATGATCAGGATGATACAGAGCATCAGGGCAAGTCTGAATCCCAGTGGCTTCCCCGAGCCCCTGGATCTGCGGGTGCCGATGGCGATCCTGCTTTGCAGGTGATGGTCCTCCTCAGCCGGTGGCTTCATCTCCATCTCCTGTGCGCATTCATCTATGGTTTTTTCATCTATTGTTCGTATGTCCTTGACAAAACCTGTTAACATGGCCTTGTCTGCCAGGATGTTTATCATTCGTGGAATACCACCGGTGTAATCAAAAATTCTGTCAATGGCCGGCATGGAGAAGATCTCCGCATCCTTTGCGCCAGCTCTGCCAAGCCGGACCAGGATATATTCCCTTGTCTCCTGCCTCGTGAGAGGACGGAGTTTGTAGCGCAGGGTGATTCGCTGATTCAGTGCCCTCATATCTGGCTTGGCCAGAGTCTCTTTTATCTCTGGTTGCCCTACCAGGATAATATTCATCAGCTTTCCCTGGGGGGTTTCGAGATTGGACAACAGCCTGATCTCTTCCAGGAGTTCTGAAGATAGGGTGTGTGCTTCATCCACAACCAGCACCACGTCTTGCCTGTTTTTCTTTGCAGTTTCCAGGAACTGCCCCATCCTTACCAGGAAGTCTGCCTTGTCTCTTATCTCGCCAAGACCGAACGCCCTTGCAGTCAGATGAAAGAATTCATTTGTGCTGAGCTTTGGATTGGCTATCATCGCAATCCTGGTGTCTGTTGGCAGTTCTGACAGGAGCAGGTTCAGGAGAGTGGTCTTCCCTGTACCAACCTCTCCTGTAATCAGGACAAACCCCTTCTGTTGAGACATCCCATATTGGAGATGTGCCAGCCCTTCCCTATGTGCCTCGGATCCATAAAAGAAGCGGGGATCAGGCGCAATGGAAAAGGGATTGGTTTCTAAGCCATAGAATTTCAGATACACTGTAGTCTCCAGGTCAGATCAGCCCTGCAAATGTTCCAGGTCCTTTCCTGATCAAAAGAATCAGCAGGCCAGCCACAACAGAATATCCCAATACTGCTGCAGTGGAGAGCAGTGCCGTTTTGAGCCTGCGCTGCCTTATCTCTTCAGGGGTAAATATGTATGGAACACAGATCAGGACAGGCAGCTCCAATGCTGATTGAACATCTTCAGGATCGTAGAACCGTCTGGATAGTAGCTCCAGGGCAAAGGCCAGACCTATCCCTGCCCCAAAGGCCAGGACAAGGGTTGCCAGGAGTATCTTTTTGATGTCCGGTTTAATCGGTTTTGCCGGCACCCTGGCCGGATCTATAATGCTGAAATGTTCACCCTGCTGTTTCCGTTCCAGGGCTGCAGCCTGTTCTGCCTCTATTTTTCTGTTCAGCAAGCTTTCGTAGGTCTGCCTGAGGTTGTCATAGTCCCTTGTAAGGTCAATGAGCTCTTGCTCCCGCTTGGGGGTGTTTTCTATCCTTTTCTGATAGTCTGCAATCTTTTTTTGGAGGGATTCTGCCTCTTTGTGCAACTGCTGGATTTCCAGGTCAACATTTTTTATCTGAAAGCTGATGCTGTCCAGCAATGGATCCCCGGTGGCTGCCAGCCTGTTCCTGGAAGGGCTGGTTCCGGCCGCAGCCATGGCCCTTTTCTGTCGATCAATCTGCTGCTTGAGCGCGATCACATCAGGATGATTTTCCGTGTATCTGGTCAGCAGCTGGCTGAGTTGCTGCTGAAGTTCCGGCAGGGAGGCAGGCGCAGACTCCCCTGGAGTAGAGGCGGCACGGCCTTCTCGGGTCAAATTCTGAAGGCCTTGCTGCAGCCGTGCCTTTTGTTGAGCGTATTGCTGCTGCAGTAGCAACTTTCTGTCCTGGGCCCTGCGAATACTCTCTTTTACACCTTCCAACTGTTGCTGAAGGTTGTTTAGGGTAGCGAGATTGGCATCCCTCTGTTCAGGCAACTCTCCCATGTGCTGAATTTTATACCTTTTCAGGGCCTCTTCCCGCTCCTTGAGCTGGGCATAGATCTGCTCCAGTTGATTGCTCAGAAACTTGGCCGTGGTCTGTGCCTGCCCCTCCCGCAGCCTCAAATTCTCTTCAATGAACATGTTGGCTATGCTGTTCAGTACCTTGGTTATCAGAACCGGGTCCTTGCCCTCAAAGCTCAAAATAAATGTGGTTGAATCTCGGCGCTGAGGTAACTGAATATCAATTTTGGCTCTCATCATCTCTACAACACTCTCCATGGGCAGATTTTTTCTCGCTCCTGGATAGAGATTGAACCTGTTTATCAGATCTTCAAGGTTGGTTCGGCTGGTAATCTTTTCAAGGATTGCCCTTATCCTTTGCTGATTATCCCCGGTTACTGTAGATCTGACATATGCCTCCGGCACCTTCTGCGGGACTACTACGATAGTGGTAGATGTCTTGTATATAGGCGGGGAGATGAGGCAGTAAGTTATGCCAAGAATGAGTATGGGAATAGCAGTGAAAATTATAAGCCATTTCCTGCGCAAAAGGAGTTGGATGTACTGGTCTATCTGTTGAATTGGAGAGTTGGGTTTGGTGATTCCATGTTGCTGAAACTGTTCCATTTTTTCTATAACCATTCATGTCTTGCAGTAAAGTTCAGCATTATTACATGCTGCTGATAACCTGCTGGATAATCGTCTGTTTCTGTCTCTGATGATTCGTTGTACTGGTACTCTATTGCAGATGTAAGCCACGGCAGAATCAGATAGCTTGCGCCGGCTGAGAAACGGTAGGTCTCAGTTCTGAGATCATCACCATCTTCAGTCCCGCCTGGTGTCAGGTCGTGATAGTAGGAGGCTGAAGCAAAGGCGTTGATACGCTCTCTGAGTTGATAGGAGATAGATGTGGAAATGGATCGGAATTCAGTAAATCCCCGGTTCTCGTAATCATTGAATGCGGTCATGGTTCCCGCTTCCCCGGTAACTGTCCAGTGGAGCCGGTCATAGGTGTATTCCAGAGTAAGCGATCCCGTAAACCCTGAATCGCTGCTGTCCCATCCACCCCAGGTCAGTTCCTGGATGTCACTGTCTGTGTCTGACCGGTTCCAGAAACCTCCGTTCATACTGAGTCGCCACGAGGGAGAAAACTGCTTGTCAAATCCTGCCGTGCAGCGGTTAATGTAATAGTCCCTCCCTTTCTCCCCATATTCCTGGGCAAATTCAAGGGAGTAGTTCAGGAAGAGAGTCAGGTGTGGCGAGTAACGGTAGTGATACCGGAACCCTCCCTCCTGAGTCTTTCTCGAGTTGTCGATCTCATAATCATAACGTCTCCAGCTATAATGGGCTGTTATCCCATGTTGTTGGTTGAACCAGTAGCTCAGTTCTATCTCAGGGCCATATTCAACAGAATCGTCGTTTTCTTCTCCATTCCCTGATGAGTAGTTTATCCTTGAATCGTTATATCTGAGGGAAACGGTATCTTCTGGTCCAAACTGATATCTGAATCCTGTAGAGATGGTGTTGTCCCAGTGGCTGGTCCGCTCCCTGAGCCTGGCATTGGGATCTGCGTGTTCCCGTCTCTCCCGATCTCCATACCGCTGCTCCGGCTCCTCTGTGTAGAGTGCGGACTCGTCAATGAAGAAATTCAGATGCTGTGTCAATGCCTTTTCCATGGAAACTCCAAGGTTATGGGAGATATAATCCTGATCGGAGTGTTCCATGAAAAGATTGACTGTTGGGGCGTATTCTCCTGAGAAACTGAAGTGTTCCTGTTCATTTCTGATCCCTATGGTAGGTGTGATTGTTGTACGGAAATCTGCTGCACTGTCACCGTCAGGATCCTTTCTCTCAGGGTCGAGATAGATGTTGCTGTCATATTCTCCCCCCACAGTAGTGCTGACAAAAGGTATCCAATCTGAGTGGGAAGCCCTTGGCAGAAGGGCCTGAAGGGCAAAAAGGAACAGGCAGAAACAGAATATTTTGTAAAAAGATCTGTGCATTATTGATTCTCCTCCATTCTCGGAACAGACAGGACTCAGCCACCCCCTCATAGCCGTCTGTCAGGGAATGATTATGGTGTCCCCAGGCTCCAGGAAGATGTTCTGTTCCAGTTCCTTTCCTCTGGATACCTTGTCATAGTTGAAGGTGAGCCTTTTCTGTGTGCCACCCTTGGTCCGCAGGATGACAATATCATCTCCCTTGGCCCATTCTGCCAGCCCACCTGCCTGTGCTATCGCCTGCAATATGGTCATCGGGCCGTTCAGGGGGTATCTCCCAGGCTGGTTGACCTTCCCGAGAATGAAGATATTCTTGCTGTTGACCTGCTGCACCCCAACAGTGACATTTGGGGCTGCAATGAAATCCTTCAGTTTGATCTCTATCTGTTTCTTTAGCTCCAGCGGGGTGAGTCCTTGGGCCTTAATGTCATTGATCAGGGGAAAGGTTATTTTTCCATCCGGTCGCACCGGATATTCTCCTGACAGGGATGGCTCTCTCCAGACCGTTATGGATAACACATCCCCTGCTCCTATTGTATAGGAATCGTCATTTTGGGTTGTTGGGGGAGAATGCTCTCCTGGGGCAGCATGGATATTTGAGGCAGCAAGGAGTAATAACAGAAAAAAAGTCTGAAAAAGATGGGCAGACATGGTTTTTGCCGAAAAAATATGATTTTTTCTCATATTGAGCCTCCAATCTTTTCTAAAGGTTAATTTAGATCTCTTTCAATATAATCCTTCCATTCTTGAGGCAAAAGGGTCTTTTTTCTGTTGTTGCAATCCTTGCAGGCCGGGACCAGGTTCCCCTTTACGCTGCGTCCTCCCCTGGCAAGGGGTACGAGATGGTCCATGGTAAGATTTTGCGGACCAACAAACCTGCCGCAGTAATGGCATACACCAGAGGAGCACTTCTTTCTCCACCATCTGGTATGTCTCAGTTCCCGGGCACGCTGTTTTTCCCTTCTAATCTCATCTTCGGAAAGAAGAGGGAAAAAAGAAAATTCATTCATAGTTTAAACTGAATATGTTCTGGTTCGTCATTTAGGAAAAGAAAGTGAAAAGACCGATACGACTAGAGGATGAATCACCAAATCCAACAACTTTATTTATTAGAAGTTGGCAGAGATTACAACTATAATTCAGCATAATGATCACGGCTATTAGGATATTCGAACATTGAAAGCAGCAAGAACCCTGAAACGCATATCCGGTTCTGTCCTGCCTGCAGATGGCAAGAAACTGAGATCTGTTCTGGCTTCCACAGGAGATCCTTCTGTTGGTGCAGGCGATATCTCTGCCATGATCCTGAGAGACCCAGGAATGTCTATCTACCTGTTAAGGGTTATGAATTCTGCCTTTTATACTACTTCAGGGAAAGATATAGTCTCCATGAGGCATCTGGTAGTTCTTATGGGCATGGAGAATATGGCCAGGCTCCTGAAGAGGATCTCTGTTTTGGAGGATTCTGAAGGAAAAAGTGCCTGGCTGCTCAGGTTGTTGTATGCCAAATCAGTGCTGGCCGGGGATATCTCCGCCCTTGTTTCCTGTATGGCTGACTGCTCGGAAAGCCATGAAGCAGCGAGGCTATGCGCCTTGGGAAAACAGTTTGGTTATATGGTACTCTGGTGCAGTGCTGGCCCGGGTTTTGCTGCTGTTCTGGATTCCAGGAATAACAGGATAGACCACTCAAGATTCAGGAAAATTTCCGGGTGGGAGCCATCGAAACTGGGTTATCAGGTTGCACTTCAATGGAACCTGCCCCGGCTTCTGCGTCTTGTTGTGGCTCCGGATCAGTTCAATCTCAAGAGATTGGGGCGCAGGGAGAGATTTCTTCTTGCTGCTTCAGAATGGATCAATGACTATCTTCATGGCGGCAGAACCGGCCCTGGAACCCGAAAACAGAAGGAGAAAGAGCTCATTTCAAGGCTTGAGGATGATCTTGGAATATCATGGAGCCTCTTCTCCAAAAAGATCCCGGGGGTCCTGAGAGGATTTGAGGAAAGGGATCCGGAACTTTTCACGGTGTTAATGGGTGCCGGAATCATTGAGATGCTCCTTCTGTAATGTTATCGTATCGATATGGAAAAACGGGTCAGGACAAGGTTGAAGAAGACCTTGATTACTATGCTTGGGCATCAGCCCTGGGCCTTCAGGCTGGTTGGAGATGCAGAGGGCTGGATTCCTGTTTCGGACCTTGCAAAGGCCCTTCATGAGGAATCTCTCTACTCCTTCCTGACTAAGGATTCGCTCCTGCAGTTCATCAGGATATTTTGTTCGGACCTGGTTGAGGACCGGGATGGTTTTGTTCGCTGCACAGATGAAAATCTGCGGTACAGGTCCTTCGATTATCCCCGGACTCTCCCGCCGGATCCCCTGTTTATTCATGTCAGAAAAAAGGCAGCAGCTCATATCAAAAAGGAGGGATTGGTGCCGCCTCAGGGGCGGGAATGGCTGGTGGCCTCCAGCAGTAAGGATACCTCTGCCATCCTTGGAAAGAGAAGAGGGGCCTTCGAGATGCTTACCGTTGATCCGGTTGAGGCTGAGAGGCGGGGTGTCCTGTTCCATTATGCAGGAGCAGATCTGTATCTTACCTCATGGTTGCCAGCTTCAGCCCTCTCCTTTCCGGACGAGCTGCTGGAATGGATATGGAAGCGACAGGAGGAGAAACGCCAGCAAGAAAAGGCAAGGGAGGAGAGTGAGAGACAGCTCAGGGAGTTCTTTCTCCATGAGGAGCAGGAGAGCAGAGGTGTTCAGGAGAATATGCCAGGTTCCTTTACGCCTTCTTCCCACCGCCTGGAGCCTTTATACAACCCCAAGGAGATGGCAAGAAAACGTTTTGCCAGAAAAAAGAGGGGCCCCAGAGGCCGTGGCAAAGGCAGACGCGGGTAGGTGGCTAACTAAACAGGTTGATGGGTAAACAAAGAGAAAAAGGACCAGTGTCAGGCAGAACAGGCACTGTGTCAGTTTTT
>JALSKY010000253.1 GCA_026988585.1 Deltaproteobacteria bacterium | reverse complement strand
CTCTTTTCTCAGCCGGAAATAGTCAAGGGGTTCAAAAATGCCCCTGCTGCCAGGAAGATGCATCATGCCTGCATTGGCGGTCTTATGGAACACAGCCTGTCAGTCCTGATGCTCTGCAGGAGGATTGCCTCTCTCTATCCTCATCTGGACTATGACCTGCTTACAGCAGCGAGTATCTGTCATGATCTTGGAAAAATAAAGGAATTTTCCTGGCAGAGAATGCCCATAGACTATACCACTGAAGGCAGACTACTTGGGCATATCTCCATGGGGATGGAGATGATCACAGCAGCCGCCCGTATTGCTGGAGTGAAGGAGGATGATCAAGGTTTTTTGATGTTACGTCACCTGGTTTTGAGTCATCACGGCAGGCTGGAATTTGGCTCTCCTGTTCTGCCTATGACTGAAGAGGCCATGGTGTTTCACATGATGGATGACCTGGACGCAAAGATCAACTATCTTGGCGGGCTGAGGGATCAGATCGGTCTGGAGCCTGATGAACAGGATGACGTGTGGTCCCCTTATCAGAGGCTGTTTGAGAGGTTTTTTCTCCTGTCGGGCCGGAAGACCATCAATCCCGCAATGGAGCTCAGGCGCTATATCAGGGAGCGGATGAATCGGCGTCCTGCAGAGAGAGATGATTCTGGCCAGGATACTGGAGATGAAATCGACTTAGATTCACACAGGCAGCCGACTCTCTTCTGAAATGATCCATGGCAGGGCTCATGGCCCAGGGGACAAGCCGTTCAGAGCTGAAACAAAGGGTAGGGAAGCCAAGTATAGTATCAAAAGAGGAACGTTATGAAAGAGGAGATCATGCGGCCTCTTGTCCTGGTGGGCCAAGCCCTGAAATCAGGCAGGCTGCATCATGCATTACTGGTTACAGGCGGTTTGCCTCACCTTCGTAAACAGGAGGCAGAAGCCATTGCAGCCATCATCTTATGCGATTCTCCCATGATTTCTAAAACTGATTCTGAACAGGAGAACACTGGTTCGTTTCCTGTCTGTGCAGCCTGCGGCCAGTGTGCCTCATGCAGAAAGGTAGCCCATGGCACCCACCCAGATCTGATTGTTTTAGAGCCTGAGGGTGACAGGGCCATCACGATTTCCCGGATCAGGGATATTCAGGCCTCACTCTCCTTTTCGCCACTGAACAGGCGTGCCAGGGTGGTCCTGATACATCAGGTTGAAAAGATGTCCTTGGACAGTGCCAATGCATTTCTGAAGACCCTTGAAGAACCACCAGTTCACAACTATATGATTCTCACAGCAGAGAGCTCTGCCCAGCTTTTGGATACCGTGGTCTCCAGGTGCCAGGAGTTGAGAATGGCTGTCAATGCGCACGGCGAGTTGACAGAAGATCTACCAGAAGCAGAGGGAGATGAAACTCCTCAACATGGTCGGCTCCTGGATAAGGAACAGCTCATTCATCAGGCTTTTAACGCCTTTTTGGATGCAGTAGTTGATTCAAATCTGGTTCCAGCAGTTTTTTCTCTTAAAAAACGGTTTTCCGCAGATAACATAGAGACCCTTGCCCTTCTTGCGGCTATGGAGATGCTGGTCAGGGATCTGTTGCTGTTAAAGAGCAGTGTGGATATACCAGAAAGGCTTCTAATCTCTGATATGAGTCAGAAACGGGCTCTGTCCATATTGGCTGAAGCGGTCAATTGTGATAGCTTAATCCATTACCAGCAGGAGCTTGTCAAACTGAACAGAATGGTTGAAAGAAACGTAAATCGGGAACTGGTACTGATGAGGGCCTTGCTCTTCTGGACGGATCAACTCACCTGCCATCAAAGGCACGAAACAGGGGTATGAACATAAAGTATGGATATTCTCAAACAGTTTAGGAAGTTTTCCTGAAATCATATGAAAGAACAAGATAGTCAAAAAGATAACTCGATTATAACCGTGGATGAGGTGCCCCTTGGTAAACAGGCACAGAATTCCCTGATCAAGGATGGGCCTGAGGTGATCCCAGAAGATCTCCCTGCAAGCCACCATTCCGATGTAGCACGTGAAGAGAGCCATCCACCAGAGGGGGACAGTTCTGCCTTGTCTCAGCCCCTGAAAGATGAAGCGGCTTTTCAGGAGCATGATCAGCCTGTTTTCAAAGAGGTCAGGCTCTGTCGTGTCCGTTTGAGACCAGAGGCAGTGCCGGTGACCTTTCTCGCCGGCGACCTTAAGATCACTCCTGGCGAGTGGGTCGTGGTGGAAACGGATCACGGCATTGAGGTGGGCCAGGTAATTGACAGGGCCTTCAGGGCAGAGCTTCCTGAAAAGAACCTGCCAAGAACTGTAAAGAGGTTCGCCACGACCAGCGAAATCGAAGAATATTACCACAATGTAGAGAAGGAGCAGGAGGCCTGGGCACTCTGTCAGCGGCTCAATGAAAAACTTGGGCTCAGGATGAAGCTGGTACGGGTTGAACGTTATTTCGATGGCAGCAAAATCGTTTTTTATTACTCATCTGACGGGAGGGTTGATTTTCGTGAGCTTGTCAAGGAGCTCGTAAAGGAATTGAAAATACGGATCAAGATGAGGCAGATTGGGATCCGGCACGAGGCCAAAATGATAGGCGGAGTCGGAAGCTGCGGCCGCGAGCTGTGCTGTGCTGGTTTTCTCAAGGGCTTTGATCCCATCTCCATCAAGATGGCCAAGGCCCAGAATCTTCCATTGAATCCCAACAAGATATCAGGTTTTTGCGGAAGGCTGCTCTGCTGCTTGACCTTTGAGTATGACACCTATCGGGAGCTCTCTAGGGATATGCCCGGGCTTGGCAAGTCATGTGTTACACCAAAGGGGCAGGGCAGGGTGGTTCGCCAGAACATCTTCAAACGGGAAGTTACTGTACTGATGCCGGACGGCTCCTTTGAGGATTATATGCTTGGAGATCTTTCCGGCAGGGACGATACTGGTGAGGGGAGTCCATCCAACCCGGATCAGGATCGAGGTGAGCAGAAAATTGTCCATAAGGCTCAATCCTCTGATTCAGAGAAACAGTATGAAAAGACCAGGGACGGCACCACTGGTGAGGCAGGAAGGAAGAACAGGGGGAGCACTCACTCTGCGCAGAAAAAGAGAGCCAGGCATAGGGCAAAGAGAGGAGACGGAAAGAAAAAGTGATGAATGAATCCGGTTTTTATATCACAACACCAATATATTATGTAAATGCAGAACCCCATCTCGGCCATGCCTATACCACAGTAGTGGCGGATGTTCAGGCACGTTTTCACCGGCTCATAGGTGATGAAACCTTTTTTCTCACAGGTACGGATGAACATGGGGACAAGATAGTTCAGGCCGCAGAGCGAAATGGAGAGACGCCCAAGGAATATGTTGACAGGATAAGCAACATGTTTCGCAATACCTGGCCCCTGCTCCATGTTCAACCAGACAGGTTTATCAGGACTACTGACTCACAGCATGTGCGGACCGTGCAGAGGATCCTGAATACGGTCCATGAAAAGGGAGATATCGAGTTCCGGGAGTATGAAGGTCTCTACTGCTATGGCTGTGAGAGATTTCTCATTGAACGGGAGCTGGTAGATGGCAAGTGTCCGGATCACAAGACCGAACCTGTTCCCCTCAAGGAAAAGAACTACTTTTTTCTCATGAGCAGGTATCAGGATTGGCTTATAGACCATATAAAGAAGAATCCGGATTTCATCACGCCTGAGAGATACAGGAATGAGGTCCTCTCTTTCCTGAAGGATCCATTGGAGGATCTATGTATATCCCGTCCTGTCAAGCGGCTCTCCTGGGGGATACCTCTCCCCTTTGATGAGAATTTCGTCACCTATGTCTGGTTCGATGCCTTGATAAACTATCTTACCGGAGTGGATTTTCCGGACGGAGATCTGTTTCGCAGGTTCTGGCCGTTTGTCGAGCATGTCATTGCCAAGGACATTCTCAAGCCCCATGCCATCTACTGGCCATGCATGTTGAAGAGTGCAGGGATCGAGCCTTACAGGAGGCTCCATGTCCACGGCTACTGGAAGATGAAGGATGAGAAGATGTCCAAGAGCCTTGGCAATGTCATACGCCCCGCCTGGCTAGTGGAGCAGTTTGGTGCAGATGCAGTACGATACTGCCTGATGCGGGAGATGAATTTCGGCCTGGATGCAGGGTTTAGTGAGGCGACCTTTACCACCAGGATCAATGCGGACCTGGCAAACGATCTCGGGAATCTGTTCAGCCGCACCAATACCATGCTGCACAAATATCGTAATGGTGTCATTCCCAAGGATTCCGGGGTTCATGGCCCTCATCGTGAGCTGGAGCAGCAGGCCGAGACACTGGTCAGGGAGTATATGGAAAGGATGTCAGATTTCGAGATGCATCTGGCCTTGGCCAATGTGTGGAGGGAGCTGAACAGGGCTAATAAGGTGATAGATTCCATGGCTCCTTGGGAACTTGCCAAGGATCCTGAAAAGGCTGAGCTGCTTGACAGCCTGCTCTATGTGTTGCTGGAGTTTCTCAGGCTTGTCGGGGTAATGTTGAGTCCGGTAATACCTGAGGCATCTTCAAGGATGATCTCTGCCCTTGGAAGGGATCCTGTACAGGAAATGAGTTCGGATGGGCTTGAGTGGGGCAGGCTGCTGCCAGGTGATGCCACTGTTAGAATTCCTTCACTGTTTCCCCGGATTGAGCGGGAGAATAAAGAGAAGAGAAAAAGGAAACAGGCGAAGAAAACAGGAGAGAAAAATAAAGTGGAAGAGAAAAAACAGGAGAGTAACGGAGTTATCACCATAGATGATGTTTTCAAGGTTGATCTCAGGGTGGCGGAGATAAAGGAGGCTGAAGCCCATCCCAATGCGGACCGCCTTCTGAAGCTCAGGGTTGCGGCCCCTGAAGAGAGGACCATTGTTGCGGGAATAGCCCAGTATTACAAGCCGGAAGAGATAATAGGCAAAAAGGTTATAGTAGTGGTCAACCTCAAGCCTGCCAAGCTCAGGGGAGTGGTATCCGAAGGGATGCTTCTCGCTGCAAAGGATGGTGACACCCTGCGTCTGGTCACGGTGGATGGTGACATAACCCCAGGCGCCAAGGTCAGTTGACATCAATGTCCATGCAAACACCTGATACCAAAACCATCATTCTTGGCACTGCAGGCCATATAGACCATGGAAAGACCTCTCTGGTAAAGGCCCTTACAGGGACCGATACAGACAGGCTCAAGGAGGAGAAGGAGAGGGGTATCACAATCGAGCTGGGTTTTGCTAAGCTCTCTCTGCCTTCCGGCACCAGTATCGGTGTTGTGGATGTACCTGGTCACGAGCGATTCGTCAAAAATATGGTGGCCGGTGCAATGGGTGTGGATCTGGTGGCCCTGGTAATAGCAGCAGATGAAGGGGTGATGCCTCAGACCACTGAACATCTGGAGATCTGCCAGCTTCTCGGGGTGAAACAGGGGATAGTTGTTCTCACCAAGGTGGACATGGTGGATGAAGAGTGGCTAGAACTGGTCTCTGAAGATGTGAGGGAGTTCCTGTCAGACACCTTTCTGAAAGATGCACCTGTATGTCCGGTATCATCGGTTACGGGTCAGGGACTGGAAGATCTCCTGAATACAATCGACAGACTGGTATCTGAGATCCCCTCCAGGAAGCCTGCAGGTCCATTCCGGTTACCGGTAGACCGTTCTTTTATTATGAAGGGGTTTGGCACAGTAGTCACGGGAACTGCCATCTCAGGCCAGATATCCACTGGCCAGGATGTTACCGTCTATCCAAAGGGTTTGGAGGCAAAGATCAGGGGGATACAGGTGCATGGCCAAGAGGCAGAAAAGACCTTGCCTGGCCTCAGAACAGCATTGAATCTTCAGGGGGTCAGCAAGGATCAGGTTCACAGGGGGATGGTGGTGGCCTCTCCCGGCGCTCTGCATCCCAGCTATCTTCTGGATATAGAGTTTGACTATCTTGCTTCCAATGAGAGGCCGTTGAGGCATAGGGCACCTGTGCGCTTTCATGCAGGTACTGCAGAGATCATGGGCAGAATTCTTCTTCACGGAGATGAAGTCGCTCCTGGCCACCGAGTGTACGCACAGTTGAAACTGGATGAACCTGTAGCTGTATTGCCTCAGGACCGGTTTGTGATCAGGAGTTATTCGCCTATCCGTACCATTGGTGGTGGCAGAATATTGAACCCGATCCCAAGAAAGAGAAAACGCACCAGGGCTGAGCAGTGGGCAGAACTGGAAATCATTGCTACTGGTGAGCCTGCGGAGCTGCTCCTGCTCCACCTGCGCAATGCTGGTATCCGAGGGCTTTCACCCCAGGAACTGGCTATTCGCACCGGTCTTTATGGAAAGCCTCTGGTCAGGGAATTGGAGAGGATTCTCAGCAGCAGGCGGGCAATCAGGTTTGATGCAGACGGCCGGCTGGTTTCTGCAGAGGTGCTGGAGCTGTTAATGAAACGGGCCCGTGAGCTCCTTGAGGATTATCATAAGAAGAATCCCCTGCTTACCGGTATGAGCAGGGAGGAGTTGAAATCACGTCTCTTTCCTGGCCTGAGTGATGCATCGGACCAATCCACCAAGGGCTTGGCTGCCAGGCTCTTCAGCAAGTTGCTGGATGGATTGGTCCAGTCAGGCGAGCTGGTAGCGGAAAGGGAGCTGGTTCGTCTCTCCTCTCACAAGGTCACCCTGGAAGCGGATGCAACTGAAGCAAGGAAAAGGATAGAGACTGTCTATTCAGAGGCAGGTTTGACACCTCCATCCAGACAGGAGGTTGTTGAGCAGGTTTCAGGCAAGATTTCAGAACAGGATGTCTCAGAGATTTTTGACTTGCTGGTTCGGGAAGGGAAGATTGTGCGTCTCAAAGACAATCTATATTATCATCCTGATGCTATTGCAGATCTCGAGAATCGTGTAGTGGAATATCTCCTCAAACAGGGGGAGATGGGGGTGCCCGAATTTCGTGAGATCAGTGGAGGGCTAAGCAGGAAGTATATGATTCCACTACTTGAGTACCTGGATTCTAAACGGGTGACCATCAGGGTTGGTGACAAGAGAAAGCTGAGATCGGCCCCAAAGGGATGATGGTTCATGGTTCCCGGATTACTTCTTGAATTGTAAAAGAAAAAATTTTTGGATAGTTACTGCAATATGGTTTGAGAACACACTACTTTCAGGACAAAGAGATGGATAAAAAGTGGAAAGATGGCGCTGCTCTTCCCAGTGAGGAGACTCCGAGAGGCAGGCTGAAAAAGGCCCTGGAGCAGGCTGTACAGGCAAGAAAGGACGGAGATGGCAGAATACAGGATATAAGAAAGGCTGCCATAACCTTTGAGCTTGTGCCTGGCCGGGCCTCCAAGGGCAAAGTTCTGGAAAAGATTCTTCATTTTGCTCAGGATGCAGTAACAGACTCCAGGATCAGTGCCCTCACTGTCACTGACAATGCTGGAGGCCATCCTGCATTGACCCCGCTTTCTCTTGGCCAGGAGCTTCAGTCACTGGGGAGTTCTGCCATTATCCATTTTTCATGTAAGGACAAGAACAGAAATCTCATAGAGAGCCAGCTCTTCGAACTGGACCGGGCAAGATTGAACAATCTTCTGGTTATGACTGGAGATTATCCGCGTTATGGTTTCAAAGGACAGGCCAAGCCGGTCTTTGACCTGGATTCAGTTCAGGCCCTTGAGATGGTGCAGGAGATGAAAAAAGGTTTAACCCTTCCGGAAGGCTCTCTGGGTGCCGGAGTCAAGCTACCTCCCATGCCATTTCATGCCGGATGTGTAGTTACTCCTTTCAAACGTCTTATCTCAGAGCAGGTATATCAATATATCAAGCTCAAGAAAAAATTGCTGGCAGGTGCTCAATTCGTTATCACCCAGATGGGATTTGATTACAGGAAGTATCATGAGATTCGGCTGGTAATGGATCGGTTTAATGGGATGTTCCGCAAGGATATCCCGCTTCTTGCCACAGTTATTATTCCTACCTATAGACTGGCAGAAATCATTTACAGAGACATGATCCCCGGCTGTACCATGCCGAAAGGACTGCTCAAGACTATTGAAGAGGAATCCAACTCCAAGGACAAAGGGCTTCAGGCCAGACTTGACCGGGGGGCCAGGATGGTGGCTGTTATTTTGGGCATGGGATATGAGGGGATCCATCTTACAGGCCCGGGTTTGACCTATCAACATGTGGCCCAGGTGCTTGATCAGGCAGGAGAGTATCTGAAGGAGTGGCGTGAATTTCTCCCGGAGCTTCTGTTCCCTGAGGAGTGGAAGAGTTTCATATTCAAAAGAGATCTTTCCAGCGGGCTAAACCTATCTGCTCCAAGGGAGGTCTCTCTCGATGGCAGGGGACGAATTCATCCAAGCTATATCCTTGGGGAACTTATTCATGCCATGATGTTTGAACCGGGCAAGGGGCTTTTCAATCCTGCCAAAAGATTCTTGGTTAAACTTTCAGACAAAGGATTCGATGGTTGTATTGCTAATTTTGAGTATTTCTTTAAAGAGCTTCTATTCGATTGTTA
>JALSKY010000252.1 GCA_026988585.1 Deltaproteobacteria bacterium | reverse complement strand
GAAGATAAACAAACCCAAGCCTGTCACCGAATACCTGAAGGGACAGCGCCGTTTCAGGCATCTCGGCGAGGAAGAGATCCAATACATCCAGCGCCGGGTTGACGCAGAATATGAACGGCTGGTCAAACTGGCTGAGATGACATAGAGCTGAACAGGCCTCCTTCAAAAGATGGAGGCCTTTTTTTCGGCCTGAAGCCATTGATAAATGGAGCAACTGAAGATAAGACACATTCTCGGACTCAGGGATATGAGTGCAGAGGAGATAGGTTTCATCCTGGATACTGCTGAATCCCTGAAACCCATACTTCACCGTCACATAAAGAAGGTTCCTCCTCTTAGGGGCAGGACCATAGTTACTCTGTTTTTTGAACCCAGCACCAGGACCAAGCTCTCCTTTGAACTGGCTGCCAAGAGACTCAGTGCAGATACAGTTGGCATCTCCAAGTCCATGAGCAGCGTCGTCAAGGGGGAAACCCTCATAGATACCACTCGCAACATCCAGGCAATGAAGCCTGATATAATCGTAATGCGCCACTCCATGGCCGGCGCACCCCATCTGATTGCCCGCCATGTGGATTGTAGTGTCATAAATGCCGGAGACGGAATAAATGAACATCCATCCCAGGCACTTCTGGACATGCTCACTATCAGGGACCACTTTGGTTCCTTGAAGGGGCTGAAGGTCGCCATAATCGGCGACATCACCCATAGCAGGGTAGCTCACTCCAATATCATAGGATTGCAAAAGATGGGGGCCAGAGTTGCGGTCTGCGGTCCAGGCACCATGCTTCCACCAGGCCTTGCTGCTGAAGGCGTGGAAGTGATGATGCGGGTAGAAGAGGCCATCGAGGATGCAGATGTCATAATGGCCCTGAGAATCCAGAGGGAGCGGCAGGGGCTCCCCCTTTTCCCGTCTCAACGGGAATACGCCCGAAAATTCGGAATCAATAATAGACGTCTCAGGGCTGCCAAGGAAAATGCCATAATCATGCACCCCGGCCCCATAAACCGAGGCGTTGAGCTTGCACCAGATGTGGCAGATTCCGGCAGATCACTTATACTGGACCAGGTTACCAATGGAGTGGCGGTGAGAATGGCCCTCTTTTCTCTGTTGATTGCAGAGAGTGGTGATGAGAGGTCTCCAGATATGGAAAGGCAGGTATGAACCGCAACAACTGGTTATTACTCAAACATGGAATAGTGATAGATCCCTCCCAGGGGATAGAGCAGGAGCCCATGGATATCCTGGTAGAAGATGGCAGGATCTCTGCTATTGGCCACCAGATCCCCCCTCCAGGATCTGCAGATTCGGGAGAGATCCTGGATCTCACAGGGAAATGGGTGGTTCCAGGCCTGATAGATATCCATGTTCACCTTCGGGAACCTGGACAGGAATACAAGGAGACCATTGAAACAGGCACCAGGGCAGCCGCTGCCGGAGGATTTACGGCTGTGGCATCCATGCCAAATACATCGCCTCCAAACGATTCAGCAGAGATAACCAGGTCCATCCTGGCCAGGGCAAAGGAAAAGGGGAGCTGCAGGGTTTATCCGGTTGCAGCCATTACCAAGGGGCAGGCAGGAGAGAGCCTTACAGAATTTGGAGACCTTCTTGACGCTGGGGCCATCGCCTTTTCAGATGATGGCCTTCCTGTCTCAGATGCAGCGGTAATGCGCCTGGCAATGGAATATTCTCTGAATTTCCATGCCCTTATCATCTCCCATGCAGAAGAGCTTTCCCTGAGCAGAAACGGCTGTATGAATCTGGGCAATGTCTCTACCAGGCTTGGCCTCAGGGGCATACCTGCTGCAGCAGAGGAGATTGCCATCTTCAGGGAGATCAAGTTGGCAGAGCTTACTGGTGCAAGGCTCCACATTGCCCATGTCAGCACCAAGGGCTCAATAGAGATAATACGCAGGGCAAAAGAACAGGGAGTCCGGGTCACTGCAGAATCGGCGCCCCATTATTTCACCCTGACAGAGGAGGCGGTGGAGGGATACAACACCTTTGCCAAGATGAACCCTCCCCTCAGGACAGAACAGGACAGAGAGGCCATAATCCAGGCCCTTGCAGATGGCACCCTGGATGCGATAGCCACAGACCATGCCCCTCACGACATCCTGGAAAAGGAGTGCGAATTCGAGGCTGCTGCCAATGGGATCATCGGGTTGGAGACTGCCCTGCCCCTCACCCTGGAGCTTGTTGAACAAGGTGCCATCACGCCGCTAAGGATGGTGGAACTGATCTCCACCGCACCAGCCTCCATCATCAGGCAGGATGGCGGTTCCCTGAAACAGGGATCACCTGCAGATATCACGGTGATAGATCCGGAAACTGAGTATGAGATCACCAGGGATCTCTTCAGGTCCAGGAGTTTCAACAGCCCCTTTCTGGGCCGGCGTGTTCGCGGACGCGCAGCACTCACCATCTGCCAGGGAAGGATCACCCATCAACTGAGCCGGTAAAAGAATGAAAATCCGCCTCAGCCTGCGGCAATAAGAGATTCAGGAAAACTTCGCCTCTGTATTGCTGGTGAAAGACACCAATCTCTCTCCCATTCTCACAATTTCCATCTCTGCCGGATCTTTTTGCTGCATGCAACATCTGCGTGATAGACTCTGATCTCCCTTTTCCCTGTCATCTTTATCATCTTGTAATTCTGCCCCTGAAAGGAAAATCATGGCACGCCTCCTGCTTTAACCCTGTTCAAAGGAGGACACGCTATGAACATTTCGAGTCCTGCAGGCATCCACCCATACAGCAGGCTTGGACAGATGGAGGCCCTGGAAGGGGCAATAATGCTGGAAAGAAAGCTGGAAGTGGCAGCAAACAACACATCAAACATGAACACAACCGGCTTCAAACAGGCAAGAGTGACCTTCCAGGAGTTTCTCTCCAGGACCCAGGACAACACAGCGAGAACAGGCAAAATGGAGAAGGGATGGGCAGATTTTTCCCAGGGTCCGGCACGTTTTACAGGAAACCCCTTTGATATCCTGATCAGCGGTCAAGGTTTTTTCAAGATCCAAGGGCCTGGGGGAGATACCTTCTACACCCGGGCAGGCTCATTCCGGCTTGATGACCAGAAACAGCTCGTGACTGCTGAAGGATATCCTGTGCTGGGTGACGGAGCTCCTATTGTGCTGGATGATACCACCGGCAAGGGAGTCTGGCTCAGTGATGATGGCTATTTCTTCGTGGATGATACCGCAGTCGCCAAGATCGATGTTGTAAAATTCCAGGATACTCAGGGGCTCAAAAGGGTGGGAAAGAATATGTTCTCAGCGACAAAGGCCTCCGGTCCTGAACAGGTCATGGAGCCCTCTCTCCGCCAGGGATATATCGAGGGTTCCAACGTAAACCCTGCTGAACAGATGGTGCAGCTCATAGATCTCTACAGGGGCTATGAGATGCAGCAGAAATCCCTGCAGGCAGCAGATCAGTTGGATGACAAGGCGGTTAATCAGGTAGGCAAGGTACGGTAACCGTTCTTTATCAACTTGTAGTTTGCAATTTGGGTTTCTGTTTGAAACCAACATGACAACAATCAGCTAAAGGAGAGCAAAGGATATGAGGGCATTGTGGACCGGTTCTACCGGAATGAACAGCATGCAGACCAACCTGGATGTTATCGCAAACAACCTGGCCAATGCCAAGACCACAGGTTTCAAAAGGAGCCGTGCGGATTTCGAGGACCTGATCTACCAGACCCTGAGAATGCCTGGGACAGAGAACGGGGATGGCTCCCAGGTGCCCACAGGGATGCAGATCGGGCTGGGCTCCAGGCCTGCAGCAGTTTACAAGATATTTACCCAGGGAGATTATCAGAACACCGGCAATGAGCTGGACTGGGCCATTGAAGGCAGGGGTTTCTTTAAGGTTCTGAGCAATGGTGAGGATTACTATACCAGGGCAGGTGCCTTCAAGCTGGACAAGGATGGATATGTGGTCACATCCAATGGAGACAGGCTTCAGCCGGAATTTTCAGTACCGGATGGCACAGTGGTGATCTCTATAGATCCTTATGGCCTGCTCACTGCTACGGGTCAGGACGGCACGGCCCTGGCTACTGTCCAGCTAACCATCACGGACTTTCCAAATCCCGCAGGGCTAAAGAGCATTGGCCGCAATCTCTTTGCTGAGACCGAGGCATCAGGTGCACCCACGGAGGGCAATCCAGGTACTGAGAATTTCGGCACTATTGCCCAGGGTTTTCTGGAACAGTCCAACGTGGATGTGGTCCAGGAGATGGTTGACATGATAGTTACACAGCGTGCCTATGAACTCAACTCCAAAACGGTTCAAACAGCAGATGAGATGATGGCCATTGCCAACAATCTCAAGCGATAACCTGAGCCAGCAGCAACAAAAGAGGTCAAAGCCATGAAAATTTCCATGAAGTCTGGATTTCCTTTATTGCTGTTCCACTTGCTCTTGATTGGCACTGTTGCTGATTTCAGCAGGGCGGAGACAACCCCATTTCTGAATGGCAGCAGCAATCCCAGCCAGAAGGTTGAAACTGCATATCTTGCCAGAGAATTTGTGGAATTTTTAAAATCCAGATCCCAGTGGCCGGAGGAGGCCGTGGAGATCAGCAGTATCAGGATATTCCCCTCAACTATATGGGTCCCCCCGGGAGAGCTCTCTGTAGAGATCCTGCCTCCAAGACGCGGCCACTATCTTGGAAGGGTAAGCAGCACCATATCTATAAAGATAGATGGTGTAGAGGTGAGACGGGCACGGGCATCAGCATACATAGAGGTCTATCAGCCTGTGGTTACTGCATCCCGCCAGATCAGGAAGGGAGAGGTCATAACCCAGGCTGATCTATCAGAAAGGTTTATGCCAATATCAAGACTCAGGGGCAGATTCATCCAGGACTTCGCTGAGGTAGAGGGCAAGGCCGCCCGCCGGACCATCCGATCCGGACAGGTCATTGATGCGGACCTGCTGCGCCCACCCACAGTACTCAAGCGGGGCCAGAGGGTGATGATAGTCGCTGCGTCTAAGGCTTTGGAGATCAAGGTTCCTGGAGAGGTGATGGAGGATGGCGGCATAGGGGACTCCATAAGGGTCAGAAATCTCATGAGCAGAAAACTCATTATCGGCCGGGTTGCAGACAACTGCACTGTAACCGTGGCCTTTTGATGGAGAGAGATGACAAAGGCAGTTAAACAGGGAGAAAAGACTATGCGCACAGATGGATTTGGATGGCTTGTTGCTGCAACCATAGGCATGATGCTACTTTCAGGTTGCATCCCGCCAAACGCTCAGAAACATGCGGTTCAGCAGGACCTGGCACGCCCCCTTTACACGCCCATTCCTGTAGTGCCCCATACCCCTAAAGAGGGCTCGCTCTTCGATCCTGACAGCTCAGGCAGCCTGGTGGCGGATTTCAGGGCCAAGCGGATTGGAGATGTCCTGACCGTACGCATAGAAGAGGATCTCAAGGCCAGCAAGAATGTGGACACCAAAACAGGCAGGAAAGCTGACGCAAATCTCGGACTTACAGGGATATTTGGGCTGGAGTTCAACAAGAAGTTCGATAAGAAATATGGCACCAAGATAGATGCCACCAAGGCACTTGGCGGCAGCGGCAAGAACAATTTCCAGGGCAAGGGAAGCACCACCAGGGATACCAATATCAAGGGCACCATATCTGTGAGGGTAATGCAGGTCCTGCCAGGAGGAAACCTCCTGATACGCGGCACCAGGGAACTCAGTATCAACAATGAAACGCAGTATATCGTGCTGTCCGGCATTGTGCGGCCGGCGGATATTGAACCAGGGAACCAGATATCTTCCACGAGAATCGCTGATGCGCGCATTGCCTATACCGGCAGCGGCGTCCTGGCAGAGAGCCAGCAGCCTG
>JALSKY010000251.1 GCA_026988585.1 Deltaproteobacteria bacterium | reverse complement strand
TGGGCAAATTCTCACCCTTTTGATCCTCTTTGCGTAATGGCTGGCCTGACCTTTGCACGTTGTAAAAACAAACTGGTTCAAAATGTGTCATCATGACAACTATCCATGTAAAAACAGATAGATGCAAAGGAAAGCATAACCAGCCATGCAAAATGCCAAAATAAGAATAGGAAAAATCAGCCCATTCATGGTCATCTTTTTCCTGGTTTCATCTCTATCTATTGCTGCCCAGGCAGCACGCCTGAAGGATATTGCCGATTTCGAGGGGCTGCGGGAGAACCAGCTGGTAGGTTATGGAATAGTTGTTGGCCTCAACGGTACAGGAGATGGGACCCAGGCCAAGTTCACCACCCAGTCCATATCCAACTTTATGGAGCGGATGGGGATCATAAATGTGGATCCCAAACAGATAAAGGTCAAAAACGTGGCAGGTGTCATAGTAACCGCCAAAATGCCTCCACTGGCCAAGACAGGTCAGAAGATAGATGTGGTGGTATCATCCCTTGGGGATGCTAAGAGTCTTGCCGGCGGCACCCTGCTGCTCACCCCGCTGAAAGGGGTGGACGGCAAGATCTATGCTGTGGCCCAGGGGCCTCTGAGTGTTGGCGGTTTTGCGGTGGGAGGAGCAGGTGCATCGGCTCAGAAAAACCACCCTACAGTGGGCAGGATACCCAATGGTGCTACTGTTGAACGGGAGATCCCGGTGGATGTCAACGGTAAGCGGGAGGTCAGGCTCAATCTTGCAAATTCTGACTTCACTACAGTGGTTCGGGTAGTAGAGGCTGTCAATGATGCCCTTGGAGCCAGGTTCGCCCGAACTGTTGATGCAGACACCCTGAGCATTGAAATCCCACCGGAATATGAAAACGATGTGGTTTCCTTCATGGCAGCCATAGAGGGCATAGAGATCACCCCTGATGTCAAGGCCAAGGTGATTCTGGATGAAAGGACAGGCACTGTGGTTATGGGAAGAGATGTTCGGCTATCCACAGTGGCCATTGCCCATGGAAACCTGAGCATCCAGATCAAGGAGACACCGAAGGTCTCACAACCAGGCCCATTTGCCAGCGGAGGCCAGACTACCACTGTACCAAGAACAGACCTCAAGGTGCAGGAACAGGGTGGAAAGATGGTGCTGCTCCAGCCAGGCGCCACCATTGGTGAACTTGTCAGCGCCCTGAATGCAGTAGGGGTCACGCCAAGAGATCTAATTGCCATAATGCACTCCATAAAGGCGGCAGGTGCCATTCAGGCAGATATAGAAGTGATTTAGGAGAAAAAGATGAACACCTCTTTTCATCAAACAGGGCAATCCGTCACAGAAATCCTCTCCAACCGGACAGCCTCTGAAATATCCCGAATACAACAGTCACCCCAGGATAAAGGGGAAAAGGAATGTTCCGGGCTTAAAAAGGCATGCCAGGACTTCGAGGCGATGTTTCTCTACAATCTGCTGCAGCAGATGAGGCGCTCCATCCCTGAATCAGGGCTCTTTGGCAGCAGCCATCAGAAGAAGATGATCACATCCATGTTCGACATGGAGGTGGCAGGAGCCATGGCCCACGGCAAGGGTATCGGGCTTGGTGATCAGTTTTTCCAGCAGATTCAGTCAAGAGAGGATTATGTAAAATCCACCAGGGAAGCAGCACAGCTGTACAGAATGAACAGCAGGAGATAGCAAGATGAGTGCGGTTAAACAGGAAAGCAGGCCTCAACTGCCGGAAAGGTTCTGGGAACTGACGGAACGGATTGAAACTGCCTGGAGCTTCATGGAAAAACTGATAGAGACGGAGTGGCGCACGCTCATGAGTGATCAGGTTGAGCAGCTCCCTGTTCTATCAGCCAAAAAGGATGCCCTGATGCGGTTCATCCAGAAAAATGAAAAGGCCCTTGTCATGTTGATGGCGGAGATTGCAGGAGAAACCCCTGCCAGATTCCCGGCAACTCAAAAAAATCAGCAGGATACAACTCTGACTGATCAGCTCCTTGCTTCACTGCATTATCAGGATGCCATGCGCCTGCAGGCATGGCAGGCAAGGCTGAAGAGCCTGAGACGCGCTGTCTCTCATAGAAATGGGGATCTATCTTCATGGCTCACTGACAGAATGCAGTTCATACAGGCGGTCCAGGAGGCCATGCACCCCAAAAACCAAAACTCCAACGGAGTCTATAAAAAAACTGCTGCCATGTCCGGCAAGTTTCATGCTTCTCCACAGGGCCAGTTCTTTCAGACAGCACCCCATCTCACTGAAAGGAGGCTGCCCCTTGCAGGGATGGAACAGATGATCCAGGAAGGAATTCGGCGTTATGATGCATTGCAGGGAACAGGCAGATCAAAAAGGCATACAGGATAAAAAGAGATGGCTGGACTGACAAATCTGCTCAACATAGCCAAGGTGGGCCTTATGACCCACCAGACCAATCTTCAGACCATAGGGCACAACGTCTCCAATGTAAACACCAGGGGATACTCCAGGCAGCAGGTGATGATCTCCGCCGCTACCCCTACCCCGACCTATATCGGCCCCCTTGGGAACGGAGTTGAGGCCAGGGAAATCATAAGGTCCTATGACCAGTTCATCACAAGAACCCTTTTCGACAAGGTTTCAGTGCGGTCTGGCCTTGACAGCCGGATATCAGGAATGGATCTCATCGAAGGGATCCTGAACGAGGTGGATGAAAATGGTCTGAACGGGGTTATG
>JALSKY010000250.1 GCA_026988585.1 Deltaproteobacteria bacterium | reverse complement strand
GTAAAAGATGGACGCTTTAAGGTTAGGGTTCGAGGGTTGCAGAGTGGAAGAATTGCATTGCAGGTTTTAACCTGTAAAATTCATATATCCACTCACAAAACCCGGGCAAAATCCAGAAACGTTAAATAGCAATCTTCAGGGAATTTACTGAATATCAAGGAGTGAAGCAAACAAAATGAAACAGACATTTCAGCCAAGCAATCTCAAAAGGAAAAGAACTCACGGATTCAGAAAAAGAATGAGCACCAAGGCAGGCAGACAGGTAATCAATCGCAGAAGGGCAAAGGGTAGAAAACGCCTCAGCGCCTGATTGGGCCAGGTGTGCTACAGGTGATTCCAAGGGTGAGGTTAAGAAAGGGTGATCATAGCCTTGCCAAACCCGAAAGGCTCAGGAATAGGGAGGAGTTTGACCGGGTGTTCAAACAGGGCACCCGTGTCAGGATGCCGGGATTTGTGCTGGTGGCCAGACGAAATGGATTGGAGTTCAGCAGGATCGGGATTGGAGTTGGCAAGCGTTTTGGCAATGCCGTTTCAAGAAACAGGGCCCGCCGCCTGATACGGGAGCTGTTCAGGAAGAATAAGCAGCGCCTTCCCAAGGGCTTGGACATGGTATTTCTTCCAAGGCGCCATATATTTCAGCTACGCTGGGATCAGTTGAGCAGTGACATGATCAGTGCTGCCCAAACAGCCACCTCCAGGATAAACGTCCACAAGGTAAAGAGAGGAATGGAGAGAAAGATGGGCCGGGTTGCCTGCAATCAGCCTCAAAGAGATAAAAAGAGGTCCGGACCACAACAGAAGGTTAAGCCCTCATGGGCAATTGCAGCTTCATGGACCGGCAGTAGTAATGACGTCATGCCAGCTGCAAATGAGATGGCAGCAATCCGTAGAAGAGAAGCAGTGCAAAATAATAAGGGTTTGGCAACGGTTTTCCATCTCCTTTCAGGATGTCTGACCCAGACAATGCTCTTCTCCATAAGACTTTATCAAATCCTCATATCTCCCATCTTTCCCACCAGTTGCCGTTTCCATCCATCCTGTTCAAGATATTGCATGGAGGCAGTGGAGCGGCATGGCCCCATAAGAGGTACGATTCTGTCTCTTGCCCGTATTTCAAAATGTCATCCATGGCATCCTGGTGGATATGATCCTGTTCCCTAACAACTGGCAGACACCGTTCACACAAAACAAAGCACTCCACAAGAGATTTTTTACTCCGGCTAATTGTCCGGAGAACTGGCCGGACAATCTTGTTGCTTCAATCTGACCGGGCAATCTTGCAGGAACATCTGTGCACAACCCAAGGACAAACAGCCATTAGATAACAAAGGGTTAAAAAATGGAAAAAAATGCCATAATCGCAGTAGTACTCTCAATCCTGGTATTGGTGGTATATCAATATTTCTTCGTGCCCACACCAGATCAGCCGCTATCCCAAAGAAACACCACAAAGGAACTTGCCCAACAGGATCATGCGGGAGAGAAGAGAGCAGGAGAAATCTCCCAGGCCCCAGGCAAGAAGAGCAGTACAATACAGCCTGCTTCTCCTGTTCAAACCGGAGTTAGTGAAAACAATACTGCATCCCAACTGCCCGAGAAGGCTGCTGAAGGACAGGATATCGTGGTGGAAACCAGCCTCTTCAGGGCCACATTTACCGAGAGTGGCGGGGCAATAAAGAGCTTTGTCCTGAAGAAATACAGGCAGACCCTGGACAAAAACTCTCCAGGTGTAGAGCTGGTTAATGTGGCGCCGCCGATCCTTCCCCTTGGACTCAAGCTGACAGCCAATAACAAACCAGTTGATATGAGGGGGCTGAAGTTCAACTATGAGGGCCCTGCCAAGATAATCCTCAGTGAACCCGAACAGGAGCAGAAGATAGTGCTTTCGGCCCGTCTCCAGGATGGAACCGGGATCAAAAAGATATTCAGCATCAAAAACGATACCTATCTCATCCATCTGGAGGTCCTGGTTGAAAATGGATCTGCCGGTAATTACACACTTTTTCTCTATAACCGGCCATATAAACATGGCAAGTCCAGATATATCTTTACAGGGCCTTCCTACTGTTCCCAGGGACGTATGACCGAAGTCAAGATAGACAAGCCTGGACAGCATCAACAGTTCACCGGTTATGTGGACTGGATGGCATACGGTGATAACTACTTTATGACCTCTGTCATTCCGGACATTCCGGAAACCCAATGGCGCCTTGATTTCAACAGAATCGATCAGGACGGCCTGACAGAAAGTGCTATCTCTCGCTCCATTGCCCCTGACAAGCAGCAGAAAAGAGTTGCAGAAATGGAGGTCTATTTTGGTCCCAAAGAGATCAAGCGCTTGAACGCTCTGGGACACAATCTTTCAGCAGCCATTAACTTTGGCTGGTTCGATCCCATTGCAAAACCACTCCTATATACTCTCCATTTTCTCTATCGCTATCTGCATAACTACGGTCTTGCCATCATTGTCCTGACAATACTGATCAAGATCGTGTTCTGGCCCCTTTCACACAAGAGTGCAAAATCCATGAAGACCATGCAGAAGCTGGCGCCCAAGCTCCAGAAAATCAAGGAGAAATATGGAGACGACAAGGAACGCCTCAACAAGGAGATGATGCAACTCTACAAGACCTACAAGGTGAACCCCATGAGCGGCTGTCTGCCAATGCTGCTGCAGATCCCGGTCTTTTTCGCCCTGTACAAGGTCCTGCTCATGTCCATAGAGCTACGCCATGCACCGTTCATGCTCTGGATAAATGATCTCTCTGCACCTGACCGGCTCATGGTCCCTGGTATCGAGATCCCTTACCTTGGCGGACTGCCTGTACTCACCGTTCTTATGGGTGCCTCCATGTGGCTCCAGATGAAGATGAGCCCCTCATCCATGGATCCCACCCAGGCCAAGATCATGCAGATGCTGCCTATCGTGTTTACCTTTATGTTTATCAGCTTTCCTTCCGGACTGGTCCTTTACTGGCTGGTAAACAACATACTCACCATAGCTCAACAGTATTATATCAACAAATTTACCGAGTAGGCCCAGAGAGGTTACGGATACAGGATTCACTATAATGAAAAAGAAAGAATTTCAGGAAAAGACAGTTGAAAAGGCCATTGCAGAGGCATGCAAACACTTTGGAGTTGAGTCAAAAAAAGAGCTCGAGATAGAGATCGTAACCAAGGGATCCACCGGGCTCTTTGGGCTGGGTGGAAGACCGGCCATAATCAGGGCGGTTCCAAAGGTCCTGCCATCCACCAGAGTGGAGAAAAAAGATAACGGGGGTGAGGCAGCTCAAGAGTCCGGCACACTCCTGTCAGAATTCGAAGGGCATCAGGAAAAGGTGCAAGAAAATCGGGACCAGGAGAGGGCTCCTGAAGATGACAACAGGATGCCCCAACAGGAATCATGCCAGCAGCGTCAGCCCAAGGGAGCTGGCCAGGAACCAGATCCTCAAGAATATCAGAGGCATGTGCTTACAGCAGTAGATATAACCAATGAGATACTGGAAAAGAGCGGGTTGGATGGCAGAGCTCAACTTGGAGAACTCCATGGCAAACCGGTTGTAAACATCTCAGGTGAAGACCTGTCTCTAATCATTGGAAAAGAGGGGCAGACCATAGATGCCCTGGAATATATTGTAAATCTGGCTCTGAAGAGAAGGAGTGATCTCAATCTCCGCATCACTATCGATGGATCAGGCTACCGTCAGCGCCAGGATGAGATCTTGAAGGAGCAGGCTATACAGGCAGCCGGGAATGCCAAAAACGGCAGATCAGTCACAATGCAGCCCATGTCCGCAAGAGAGAGACGGTTGGTTCATATCACCTTGAAGAATCAGCCAGGAGTCAAGACCCACAGCACCGGTCAGGGCCGTTTCAAAAAGGTAGTTATCACCCCGTTGAAGAAAAGGGGCAGAAGGAGCAGCAGGAATCATCGCAGCAATAACCCAGACAGAAAGGAGAGCTGACCCTGGCCAGGTTTCATCTCAGGGATGACGACACCATAGCTGCAATCTCCACGCCCCCTGGTAAAGGTGGAATAGGCATAATCCGTCTCAGCGGGATAGATGCACTTCCCATACTCACAGCCCTGTTCAGGCCCGCTGGTAAGGGCCCGTGGCCACGCCCCAGGTATCTACACTACGGACATATCATTCATCCAGATTCCGACCAGGAGGTGGATGAGGTTCTATCTGTATATATGCCTGCACCAAACACCTATACCAGACAGGATATTGCAGAGATCCATTGCCACAGCGGACCTGCCATTCTCCAGACCATCCTGCATCTCTGTATAGCCCAAGGCGCCCGTCTCGCTGAACCCGGGGAGTTTACACTCCGGGCCTTTCTAAACGGCCGCATTGACCTTACCCAGGCAGAGGCAGTGGTGGATCTTACTACAGCCGCATCCTCTGCTCAGGGCCGTATAGGAATCAGCCATCTGCAGGGCAGACTCTCTGAAAGGATCTCAAGCCTGAAGTCCCTCATTCTGTCCGTTGTTGCCACACTGGAGGTGGCTATCGACTATCCGGAAGAGTTTGAGGAGATTGCCCATGAACATGACATACCTGGCACCATTGAGAAGAAGATACTGCCGGAGATAGCCTCCCTCATCAAGGATTATTCCAGGGCTGCACTGTTCCGGCATGGCGCAAGGATAACCATTGCCGGAAAGCCAAATGCTGGAAAATCCAGCCTGCTAAATGCCCTGGCATGTCAGGACAGGGCCATTGTCACAGAGATTCCAGGCACCACCAGGGACACCATCGAGGTTGAGATAGAGATTGGCGGCATTTCAGTCTGCCTCACAGATACCGCAGGCATAAGACAGGATCCGGATCCGGTGGAGTCGGTTGGCATCGAAAGGGCCGCAAGACTGCTTTCAAATAGCGACCTGGTGTTGTGGTTGCTGGATCTATCCACTGGGATTAGCAGGGAAGATATAGAGACCTATCAGATCATAGAGCAGTGGATGCCGGAGAAAAAGAGAAGAGAGAATCTGCTCCTTGTGTTCAACAAGGGAGATCTCATAGAGTCCGCATCCCCGTCCGCGAAAAGAGACTGTGCAGGCAGAAGGGCTGAAGAGCTGGCTGTCACCCTGTTACAGGAATTGCGAGAGGAGACGGGCTGCCAAGAGGAACATCCCTACCAGATAATCTCGGCGCGGGAGCAGCAGGGCCTGTCAGAACTGGAGCAGAGGATCTGCCAGATCCTTACCAGGGGAAATCCTGAGCCTCCTGAGGCAGCTCCAAACCAGCGCCAGAAGGAGTTGATCCAGCAGGCAGAACAGGCCTGTAAACGGGCACTGCAAATCATACGCGCAGACAACCCCATGGAGATGGCTATGCCGGAACTGGCGGTGATAGAGATGCGGGACGCCCTGAATGCACTGGACGAGATCACAGGTCAAACTACAACAGAGGATATCCTGCACGATATATTCTCCAGGTTCTGTCTCGGAAAATAGTTAGAACCATAGGAGAGAGGATTCAGCATCTCCTGGAGAAGCAGGCTCGAAAGGTCTATAAATGGAAAAAACTGAAACAGGAACGAGATGGCCTGCTGTCAGCCCCTATGGACAGGAGTGACAGCAGGCCACATGAGACTACTTGGTCTCTTCAGTAGGTCTTCCTGCAATCTGACTCTTTGCTATCCTTATTACAACATTCTTGGCCAGTTCCAGGCTCACCACATTATCCTTTATGTCCACTACACGGCCATAAATGCCGCCGTTTGTAATCACCTCATCCCCCCTCTTCAGGGATTCAAGAAATTTCTGATGCTCTTTCTGCCTCTTCTGCTGGGGGCGGATGAGCAGAAAATAGAAGATGGCAAAGATCACTATCAGAGGCAAGAACTGGATGAGCGGATTGGGGGCAGGCGCACCCTCAGCTCCGCCTGGTGGCGGCCCCATGGCATAGACGGTAGAAACAATGGATTCAAACATCTCTCAATCTCCTTTTGGTTAGGTTAGTTATCTGTTCCTTCATTATGCTGTTTTACCTGCCCTCTTCTGATAAAACTCCCGGCGAAACCCCAGGAATCTTCCAACAGCTATTGCCTGCCTCATCCTCTCCATCAGCTTCAGGTAATAATGGATATTATGAATGGTATTCAGTCTATAGGCAAGCAACTCCCTTGACAGAAAGAGATGGCGCAGATAGGCCCTTGAGAAATGTCTGCACGTATAACAGGAGCAGCTCTCATCTATCGGCCTCTGGTCCCGGGCATACCTTGCATTCTTTATAACAATATGCCCTGTCTCCGTAAATAGCATCCCGTTCCGGGCATTCCTGGAGGGCATGACACAATCGAACATATCCACTCCGAGATGCACACACTCTACCAGGTCTTCAGGAGTTCCAACACCCATAACGTAGATTGGAAACCTGTCAGGTATGAGTGGACGGCTCACCTGAACCATCTCAAAAAAGAGCTCCTTTGGCTCACCAACACTGAGCCCGCCCAATGCATAGCCGTCAAAAGGCATCTCCAGAAGCTGCAGGGTGTGCTCACGCCTGAGATCAGGATACATCCCCCCCTGAACAATGGGAAACAGCAGCAATTCCTCCCTCTTTCTGGCCTTAAGAGATCTCCTGGCCCATCGCGTTGTCAGGTTCGTTGCCTTGCCGGCATCCGCCTTCTCACATGGATAGGGGATACAGGTATCGAGACACATCATTATGTCGGAACCAAGGGCCTCCTGTATCTCAATGGCCAGTTCAGGGGTCAGCTTGTGATATGAACCATCTATATGGGATCGAAACTCGACTCCCTCTTCAGTAATCTTTCTGAATTCAGATAGGCTGAACACCTGGAACCCGCCACTGTCCGTGAGGATAGGCCTGGACCACCCCATGAACTGGTGGAGCCCGCCCATCTCCTTTATCAGTTTATGTCCCGGTCTGAGATAGAGGTGATAGGTGTTGCCCAGGATCACCTGGGCCCCTGCATCCAGCAACTCAGAGGGAGAGAGGGCCTTTACCGTGGCCTGCGTGCCTACAGGCATGAAGACCGGTGTTTTTATCTCACCATGCCGGGTAGAGAGGACACCAAGCCTTGCATCACTGCTGCTGCACCGCTTTATCTGCCTGAAACACCCCATGGATTCCTGAGATCCGCTCATCTCTTTCCAGCCTGCAGTCCCTGCCCGGCCCTGTTCCGTTGATTCAGGGCATACAGGATCTTCTGATGAATCCCCTCAAAAGGACCATTGGATAGCACAGCATACAGATCCCCTGACCTTGCATTCTGCCTGATAAAATCCACAATAGCCCTGGCATCTGAGAAAAACAGGGCATCCTGCCCCATACCTCTCAACTCCTCCACCAGCTTCTCGCTGGAGAAGCGGTCTCCATCAGGGGCCTTTTCCGGATCAGGAACATCCCGCACCAGCACCAGGTCTGCTGCACCAAAGGCCCTGGCATACCGATCCTGAAAGATAGCCCTCCTGCTGGTATTGGTCCGAGGCTCAAAGACTGCGATAAGCCGCCGCCCCCTGTATTGTTCCTTCAAGGCAATCAAGGTCTCCTCCACGGCTGTGGGATGGTGGGCAAAGTCATCTATGACCGTTATACCATCCACCTCTCCCCTGATCTCCTGACGCCTCATGACACCCTGGCAGATGGCCAACCCCTGAACCACCCTCTCGCCAGGCAGCCCCAGGGCTGTAAGCAGGGCATAAACCCCCAGGGCATTCAGGGCATTGTGCCTGCCCGGCATCTGCAGCTTACAGACAGCCTCCTTTTTACTACGCTTCAATATGGTAAATTCGGTGCCCTTTTCATCAACATGGATATCTGCTGCTTGGAAGAGACAATCATCACCAAGGCCGTAAGTCACCACCATAGCATCAGCCTGCCGAACCACCTGTTCGACTGCAGGCCAGTCAGAACATGCTGCAATCACACCATCAGCAGGCACAATCCTCACAAGTCCCTGAAAGGCCTGCTTCACTGCCTGGAAATCAGGGAAGATGTCCGCATGATCGAATTCGATGCTGGTGAGCACCACTCCAAAGGGCCGGTAGTGCATAAACTTGGAGACCTTGTCGAAGAAGGCGGTATCATATTCATCCCCCTCTATGACAAACCAATCCCCCCGGCCGCAATGAAATCCCCTGCCCTTTCCAATCGGCACTCCACCAATGAGGAATCCAGCATCTTCACCGCACGCCTCCAGGGCTGATGTCATCAATGTGGCAGTAGTGGTCTTTCCATGGGTGCCGGCAGCAACCAGAGATCTTCTGTCTGCGAGATAAAACCTTCCAAGGGCTTCAGGAAAGGAGATATATGGGATACCCTTCTCCATGACATGCTGTGCCTCTGGATTCTCCCTCCGTATCACGTTGCCGATCACCACCATGTCCGGCCTGAAATCATCTATGTTTGCCGGATCCCATCCATTGTAGGGTTTGATACCCAGCTCTACTATCACCTCTCCCATAGGGGGATAGAATGCTGTATCAGATCCGGACACATGATATCCCTGCTCCTTCAGCAGCCCTGCAAGGGCAGCCATGCCGGTACCGCATATCCCCATGAGATATATCCGTTTCGATTCCAGTTCCTGGTTTCTGCTCTCCATTTCTGCTCCAGTTATATTACAGAAGGCTTGAC
>JALSKY010000249.1 GCA_026988585.1 Deltaproteobacteria bacterium | reverse complement strand
GCCATGATACGGGCCACTGTGGTCTTGCCCACGCCTCTTGGCCCGCTGAACAGCAGCGCATGGGCAACACGCCCACTCTTGATGGCATTCTGCAGGGTGCTGGTCACATGCTCCTGACCTATGACCTGGGAAAACCTCTGGGGCCTCCATTTTCTGGCAAGGACTAAATAGGACATGGCTGGTATCGGAACTGAAAAGTAAATGACATCAGGATCTGAAACAGGAGGAACCACCCTGGGCAAAAACCCGTATAAAAAAACAGTTGAACCACTTTTGAACAAAAGAGCAACAGAGAATATCTTGCAAAGAGAAAAAGGATGATAGCCAGGCACCCCTGCGGCACACGAAGGGTCCCACTACCGTTGCTTCCTTCCGGACCTGGCGGGGTTCGCGGGATTTCGTTGCGCAGGACCCGGCTATCAAAATTGTCCTGTTAAAAAACTCTATATCACCATATAAATGGCTGCATAATCCGGAAATATCCGTAAATGCACTGCCTGCCCTCTGCAGGGATGATATGTTCTAAACCTCTTTAAAATTCAGAACTGGCGGAGAGGGAGGGATTCGAACCCTCGGTACGCTGTTAACGTACACACGATTTCCAATCGTGCCCCTTCAGCCGCTCGGGCACCTCTCCTGCTAAAATGAATTTGACGCAAGCACTATCTATTACCCTTAAAAGAGGAGGGCGTCAATACCTGGGCAACTGTTATCGAAGAATGTTTAATATGTTAAAACCTGGGACCAAGATCAAAAAAAATCATTCATCTCCCGGGTCAACGGTGTATTCAGACTAAAACTGGCGGAGAGGGTGGGATTCGAACCCACGGTACGCTTTTGGGCGTACAGGCGATTTCGAGTCGCCCCCGTTATGACCGCTTCGGTACCTCTCCTTTTCCGTTGCCGCTTATCTTTCTATCTCCTGCAATCCTGCTGTGTGGAGACGCCTCTTTCTGAAAAAGTCCCTGAGAAGGGCTGCAGACTCATCTGCCAATATGCCGGGAACCACCTCGAACCGGTGGTTGAACCTTCCTGATCCCAAAATATCAACAACAGATCCGCATGCGCCTGATTTTTCATCCCAGGCCCCAAATACCAGCGTGGATATCCGTGCCCAGATCATGGCCCCAACACACATGGGGCAGGGTTCCAATGTAACATAGAGGAGCAAATTGTTCAGCCGGTAATTTCCAACTGCCCTGGCGGCCCTTCTGATAGCCAGGATCTCGGCATGGGCAGTGGGATCATTCAGGGCAAGGGTCTGATTGCCGGCAGACGCAATGATCTCCCCCTCTTTTGTAGCCACCACAGCCCCCACAGGGACCTCCTCCTGCCGAGCAGCCTTTTCCGCCTCTGATAATGCCGCCTTCATTAACTGTTCATGGTTCAGTGATGCCATTACATATCCCCCAGTCGGAAACCTGGTAGCCAACAGACCTGAAACGGATCTCCTGATAGTCGCCTACACTGCAGAGATCCTGCCCTGCGCCCACTCCCTGATCTTTGCCATGAGCCCGCCCTCCTGGAAACTATACCATTTTGACGGGCCGCCTATGATTATGTGATCCAGGACCTTGATGTCAAGGAGCATGCCGGCAAGCAGGATACGTCTGGTCAGATTTATGTCGTGGGATGAGGGAGAGATGTTTCCTGAAGGATGGTTATGGGCAAGTATCAGGGATACGGCATCCAGGTTCAGGGCCTCCTTGAAAAGCCTGTCCGGATATACAGCAGACATGGCAGTGGTGCCGGAAAAGAGCTCCTTCGCAGCTATTATGCCGTTTGCTGCATCGAGAAATATGACGGCAAAGACCTCCCTGTCCCTGAACGACAGGCTGTGACAGAGATACTCCACTACCGCCTCGGGAGAATTGAGATATGACCTGCCCTGAAGCCTGGCCTCCAGGAATCTTCTGGCAACCTGGTGAATAAATTTTATTGCAAAGGCATTCTTTGGCCCGATACCAGGCACCCTCTGCAGCTCTGCAGGAGTGGCCTCCAGAACTGCAGCAAGGGAACCAAACTCCTCCAGGGCATCTCTTGCCCTCTGCTTGCAATCCTGCCGGGGCGTGCCCATGGTAAGGAGCAGTTCCAATACCTCCTGATCAGTAAACACCGAGAGACCATGCTGCAGAAACTTCTCCCTCAACCGTTGTCTGTGGCCGTTTCTGTCTTGCTTTTTCATGGTGAAAGAAAATGCCCTTGAGTTCCGGATAGGTTATAGAAACCCTGGTAGAGATGCGTCTGCATTACCGCTCCGGCAGCTCCTCTCTACATGACATGCCTGCCACTGCAGAAGATAGGCTACTCTGATCCACTGCAACTTGAGCAAAGGCAGAAAGGATCAAAACAGAAATTGCCTTATGCCTCTTGTCTTTGGGTATCTGTTATTCCCATCGAAAACCATAAAGGAAAGCTTGAAAACTGATGTACGGGTTCAAAGACCCGGATTAAACGGATATAAAGAGGAAATACTCGAAAAGGGAAAAAAGGCGAGAAAGAGAAAGAGGCTGGATTATCCCTGAAAAACCGTATCCATAACAACAACACCCAGCAGCAATAACAATGAAGACAGAAGCGGCAAAGTGATCGCCATCACTGAACCCTTTTCATCAATGCCGCAATGACCAGCAGGGATAGACCCAGGATAATTATTGCAACAGGGGTAGATGTCGCAGGGATCAAACTATCCATGGCAGACAATGGCTGCACCAGTGCTGAAGCTACAGGAGTGCTTACCATGAATGAAGTTGCTGCAACGGCCAGATAACCAAGACCGATAATTCCAGTAAAGAGCCATAAGATCATCATGATAAAGTCCTCCATTTCCCTAAAAGGCCTCAAATACCATTGATATGTCCACCTGAACTTCACTTATTGAAACAGCATGAAGCGTGTCAGAAAAAAAGAGGAAAAATGAGGAGAAAATGGCCTGAAACAGGGACAAAATAAAGAGAAACAACAGGACACAGAAAACAAATTCCACCATGACAGAAAAACTTTTCCTCTATAACGGAAAAACTTTTCCTGATAGGTTTATCCAGCCTGATCAATGGCGATCTTCAGGATATCTGATAGAGGAGATGCAGCAGAACCATCACTGGATATTACCGACTGGATCAGGCCTATGGTCTCCTGCACAAGCGCCTCTGCAGCACCGGCATTTTGCAAAATTTCCTGAATGACCTGAATATGGTGTTGACTCACCTCCTGTCCACCTGTTGCCACCTCCTGGTGCTCTGCCCACGGCAAGAAATAGGAGGCAGCCAGCACTGGTCCAGAAGAGATTTCAGGATGCTCTTTACACAACTGTTCTGCTGTCCTGGCCACCTTCAATGTCCTGGAAAGCAGCTTGTAATCTCCGGCCATGAGCTTCTTGACGGCAACAGCAATCCTGTCCTTGAGCTCGCCATCCTTTTGGGCCTGGAGTTCAGGTGGCAGGGATCCCAGACACTGTTCAGCATAAGGACAGTAGGCAGCGCAACCAAAATTGATCCTGGGATTCTGCACCCTGTTTCCGCAATTCCTGCATGTGCGCCATGTATCATCCCTGAAAAACTCAATAACTGCATCACACTCCGGGCATTTCACCTCAAAAATGGCATCATGCCCCCAAAAACGGGAATCCTGTCCTGGGCATTTCATAAGAATCAGAAACCTCCTTCCTGATCTTCTCGCTGAAGCGGCAGAGACAGTTTGCCCCTGGCCCTTCTTTAAGATTTACCTAAAAATTATATCACCATTATTCCCTTGAATAATTGATTATGGTCAATACCTTTAAAGAGATTTAGATTAACTATGTTGTGACGACCCTTCAAAATCAGGAGTAATGTGATGAAAAACAGATTTGATGCCATAATATTCGATCTGGACGGAACCCTGCTGGATACCTTAAAAGACCTGGTCCTCTCCATGAACCGGGCTCTCAGACAGCTTGGCTATCCAGAACACCCTGTTGACATATACAGATATTTTGTAGGCGAAGGCGCAGCCATTCTGGCTGAACGGGCACTGCCACCCGAACGGAGATCTCCAGACGAGATTGAACGCCTCAAACAGATCTTTCTCCAGGATTATGGTGATCACTGGCAGGACCATACAGGGCCTTACCAGGGGATCCCGGAAACCCTGGATCAACTCCGGCGGATTTCAAAGGCCATGGGAGTCCTTTCCAATAAACCCCATGACTTTACCACCATGTGTGTGAAAAATTATTTCAGGCCGGAACTCTTCAAGGCAGTATGGGGAGAAAACAGCCAGCGTCCCAGGAAACCGGACCCCAAGGGTGCCCTGATGATGGCAGAACTCTTTGGGGTAGAACCTGCCAAAACTCTCTATGTTGGGGATACCTCTATAGATATGAAGACTGCCAGATCTGCAGGCATGTACCCCTTGGGGGTATTGTGGGGTTTCAGGGATCAGGAGGAACTGTTGAAAAGCGGGGCAAAAACCATAGCTTCCCGTCCTGAAGAGATCATAGAGTTTTTTCAGAGCTGAAAAACAGAGATAGGGGGCACCTAAGCCCCTGTCAAGAGATCATCAGCTTCCTCAAGGCCCCAGGATTGAAGTTTCTCACCAAGGGCATGGTGATCAGCCAGCACCATATCTGCCCCCTCTAAAAATTCCGGCTCCAAGGTCGTGGCAAGGGCCAAGCAGACGGCCCTTGCGTTCTTCGCCGCCTTTATACCTGCAGGGGCATTTTCCACCACTATGGCATCCCTGTTTTGAATTCCAAGCCCTGCGATTCCCTTGAGATAGGGATCAGGAAAGGGCTTTCTGCGGCTTACTTCATCCCCGGTGACCACTACTGACATGAAATCCAGCACTCCTTCAGGGCATATCTCGGAAAGAAGGTCCCTGTGGGTACTGGTTACCACCCCCATCTGCCACCCTTTTTCTGCAAGCATTTCCAGAAGTGAAGGGACCTCTGTATAGGGCCTGACCTCATGAGAATAACATGCCTTGAAGATCTCCTTTTGACGCCTGAAAACTGTTGAAAAGAGTGAAGAGGTCATCTTGACCCCTTCACACCGAAAGATCTCAACAGCATTTTCAGGCTCTACTGCACCTTCATGCCTATAGAATAGGTCCTCTTCAAAAGAGGGAAAACCCATCTCCTCAAAGGCATCCTGCCATGCACGCACATGCCAGCGCATGCTGTCCAGCAGAACCCCGTCCATATCGAACAGAATACCCTTGGGGCTTATTGGGCTGTTTTCATTGTTATCCCTGAACATTTATATGCAGTACACCCCTTTCTCTTCTCCATGGGACATTCAACAATATTCCAGCAGGAGGTATACTGCATCAACTTCTTGATACCCGCAATACTTATTCCTTGATCATGTATCATATGCCTGAGGCACTTCAACCACTGAATATCGTTCAGGCTGTAATATCTCCGCCCCCCTTTTCGCCAGGGGTGGATAAGCCCTTCGCTCTCATAAATCCTCAGGGTCCTGGGATGCACCTCAAGCAGGGTGGCCACAGTTCCAATGGGAAACATGGGCTTTTCCGGATCCATGCCCTCCAGGCCTACATCTATATCGATCTTGACCTTATCACTGCCACGATCCGACTCTTTTTTTTCATTGACTATTTTTTCATTGTGTTCCAGCATGATCACCTCTCAATACACTCGGGCCTAATGCCCCTTCTGGGCAAAAACACGCCCAAGATAACGCTCTCCTGCCACAAAGAGGGTTACTGTAAGGGCGATGGCACCTACCACTATCAGTATCTCTACAGGAGACGGGGTATAGTTGAGAACCGGTGGCAACTCATCCCATCCATATTGAACCGGTGTTATCTGGCCGCTGACCACCAGGTTGTAACGCTGCACAAATCCGCCCACCAGGGCCATGAGCCCGGCTGCAGACATGGCGGCTATATTATTGATACCGGTAGCAACAAGTAGCAGGAGAGGGAGGACAAGACCAATCGCTATCTCAAAAATCCAGAAATTGACTGAAAGGGTTCCTGTCAGAAGGTTTTTGGCCGGAATGAGGGCCATCTCGTTTCCTCCAGTAAAGATACAGAGAAAACGCCATACAGTAGCCACTATGAGCAGGAACAGTGTGAGGGCCATGATCTTGCCTGCCATCCTCAGTCCCCTTAACGTGTTCTCATCTACTTCCTGCCCCCTCAACCTGTACGCAAGGTGCGTAAAAAAGATCAGGGCAGCGGCCCCTGTCATCACAGCAGAACAGAGAAAAAAGACCGGAAGCTGCGCCCCGTACCAGAAGGGGCGTGCTGCCAGGGTGCCAAACACTGCACCGAGATTGGAGTTGGCGCCCACCTCTGCTATGGCACCAATGGCGCCTATGGCAATGGCAAGCCCCCAGCGAGCAGTCAAGATGCCAAAAAACTCCAGCAGCATACAGCCCACTGCCAGGCCGTAAAGGGTCCCCATCCACCAGATGTTGGAACTGAAATTGGGAGAGATGATATTGTAAAGCAGCATTCGATGAGGACTTTCAAGCTCAACACCGATACAGAGAAAAGCTGACAATATGGTTATTATTGAGAGATACACTGCCCGGTTGGCCAATGGCGCCAGAAAATTCTCGCCAAAGGCGTGACTGATGGCAGCCAGGACACAGAGCCCTGTGGAGATTATGGCAAAATAGGCATAGCCAGAGATAAGAATTCCCCATGGAATCTCCCGGGTAGTGGCATAGACATGATGATGCCCTGCTATAAAGGCATATATTCCTGCAGCTACTCCTGCAAAAAGCAGGAGCAAAGAAACGAACAGAATAACATTCACTCCGGGCCTGGCTAACCTTGGTTCCTCCCATGCAGTGATTACAGATGTTCTGGCCATGACAGTTTTTCACTCCTTTCAACTTATGGTTTTATAAGGGCAACACAGGACACCAAAACGGCTTAGATGCAAAACTCGCCTTAGAATTCCACTTTCATTAGCTATCTAACAATAATTGCAAGGGGAGTGCCGTTTCCGGCCAAGGATTTAAATCCAACTGAATAAATTTTTTTACCTGTAAAATCAGATAGATTGATATAACAGATAGCACTCTTAAAGAAAACATGACTGAATTTATTTAAAATAAGCTATTGGAACGGGCTGAAAATTCGTCCATTCTTAACACGAAAGACGAAAAATAAGCCCTAAACTTAGCGACAAAACCGGAGAAAAAGCAGGAACTGCCTGGAACTACAAGAAAAAAACAACAAGCAGGAACATGGCACTTCCAAAATTGAGAAAAAGGGATAGCAATCTGGTTAAGATGGAATATGAAAAAATTTCTGTCAAAATTACTCGGGCTGGCACCAGCGACCCCTGACTTGCATCACACACCGAGAGATCCGTCCAGAGATCAAAGACACCAGCAACCCCTTACTGCAAGGAGCTGAAAATCATGGTCCTTTATGCCTATACCGCACAGCCTTTTTGCACCTCTGCAAAATATCTCTTTTCACACAGGCCCGGCAAGAAGGCAGTAGACTCAACATCCAATAAAAAAAACAACAAGAGAGAGATAGGAAGTATTGGCTTCGACCCGACCCCTTTCTTCAGGATAAACCGGAAAAAGATGAAAAAAAAGATCGCAATTCTGATAGCAGGACAAGATGGCAATCAGGTAAAGGGATGGCCCCAATCGTCTTTGTTCTTCTCAATAAAAGGCCTGACCTTAAGATCGTAAACTGTGTGAAGAATCGTGCCAGAAATCCAGATGATCAAGAAAAGAATGCCCTTCATGATAAAACCCCCAGAGCTACTGAAAAAAGACATTATCGGTCATCCATAAACAGGTGGCAGCCTGCTATCCCATAGAAAGAGAGCAAAAATCTATCTATTTCCTATATTATAGGAAATAATAATTGTCAACTATCTTTAATGTTACTTCTGCCTAAACAGACCTCACGGCCTGGCATATAAACAGAGCCCTGCAGGATGCAAAGAGATCCACGTTGCCACAGCACGCCAATAGACACCTTAATCAGACAGGAGGCACACACAGGCTCATAATTAGCCCAAACAGAAACGCTTTTTCCCTTCAGAGTGGAAAACAGCACTGGCTACAACTGATAACTATTCAACATTATTAAGAATATCTAAACAGACGATAAACGTTCCCTATGCAAAACAAAATGGGAGAATTTTGCGCTCTTTTTAAGAGAAAATATCTCTCTTTTTTTCCTCTTTTTACCAAAAACTAAAATTTAATTAAGTTTAACATACTAAAATAAAAGCTTTTTCCTTTTTGTTTATTGCGTGCACCGGATCATGGCACATCAAGTGCTAAAAATAAAAACGAGATCAAGGAAAAACCCCTTTTAACAGCCGCAGATGGTGGCAGTCATCTGCGGAACGGCCACTCCATAGAAAAGGAGGATGGCATGAACAATTACAGTTTTACCTACCAAAAACCTGGCTCCATTATAAAAAAGAAGGGAATGACCATACCAATCCCCCTGCCTGATACAGGATGGCTGCTGTTGAACCTGCTGCTTTTTATCGCCATCGGCCCGTTTTCTGCCATTCCTGCCATGTTTGCCGTTATCACACTGGGACAGGAGTGTGACGCAAAGAAACCAGAAAAGGCGTAACCGCCATATAGCTGGAGGGAGAGCCATGAAGAGTGTGATGGAAAAGGCCGCGAAATGGGACAAAACCGGTAGAAAGGATCATCCCGCTTATAAAATAGACAGAACAGAAACAGGAACTGCCAGGCCTGATCCGGAGTTT
>JALSKY010000248.1 GCA_026988585.1 Deltaproteobacteria bacterium | reverse complement strand
ATGTCACCGGCAAGAAAGGCCAGAGGGGCATGACAGGCAATACAGCCAGCCTTTACGCCAGAGACCTTCTCCAGCTTTTCTGCATGGGGGAGCGCAAGCTTGAAATACTCCACCTGATCCCATTCATGGGTAAACGACTGGGACATGAGACTCTTTTTCCACTGCTGATAGATCTCTTTGTGACACCCCTTACAACTTTTTGGACTCTTGAAATCCTCATACTTGTATGAACCCTCAGTTGCAGCTGCAACTGCACCGGCCGCCATCATTCCGGCTACAACAACTCCCAAAAAACAACGTGCAATTTTATCCACACAGTTCATGATTTCCTCCCCTAAGTAAATCTGTCAAAATCTATAAACTTGTCAGCTGCAGCTCCCGAAAGGGGAGCTGCAACAGCATCAACTGATCAGGCATTCTTGGATAGATAGGCCTTTACTCCGTCAGGTGTAGGATCCATAGCATCCTTATCAGGGGTCCAGTTTGCAGGCATCACCTTCTCGGTTTCCTCATGATGCTGCAGTGCCTGAAGGATCCTGAGGGCCTCATCAAAATTTCTGCCAAGAGGCAGATCATTTACCAGCTGATGCCTGATAACCCCGTTCTTGTCTATCAGGAAAAGTCCCCGCAGGGCAATTCCGGCATCTTCGAGAAGTACACCATAGGAGAGGGAGATCTTCTTGCTGAGATCTGAAGCCAAGGGATAGCTTATAGGACCTATTCCACCCTGATCTCTCGGGGTGTTTCTCCATGCATAATGGGAGAACTGTGAATCCACAGAGATCCCTATTACCTGGCAACCCAGCTCCTGAAACTTCTCGTTAGCCTTGTCCAAGGCTATGATCTCTGAAGGTCACACAAATGTGAAATCAAGGGGATAGAAAAAGAGCAGGACATACTTGTCCCCCCTGAAAGATGAAAGTGTTATCTCTCCCATGGACCCGTCAGGCATGACTGCCTGGGCCGTGAAATCCGGTGCTTCCTTTGTAACCATTACACACATGACAAACTCCTCCTTTTTTAAAATTTTGTTTTTCCGGCTGACAAACAACCAACCATTAAAAAAATCTACAAAACATAAGAGACGCAAACAAACTGATCTCCTTTTTCCTCAAAAGAACTAATAACACTCAACCAGCAATTCAAAATGGGACTTTGCATGGTCACATGCAGGACATTTCTCAGGTGCTTCCTCACCTTCATGAACATAACCGGCTCATCCCTCCTGAAGACCTTGCCCTCCTCTATGTTTTTGGCCAATGCATTGTAACGATCCTCATGGTATTTCTCAGCACGGCCAATGGCCTCAAATACACAGGCAATCTCACCAAACCCCTCTTCCCTGGCGATATTGGCAAATTCAGGATACATGACCGTATTCTCGTAATTCTCTCCACTGGCAGCGGCCTTCAGATTTTCAAGGGTTGTCCCGATGGTACCTGCAGGGAAAGTCCCGCAGACCTCCACCTCGCCACCCTCAAGAAATTTGAAAAGCCTCTTAGCATGCTCCTTCTCCTGATCTGCTGTCTCCTGAAAGATGGCTGATATCTGTACATATCCCTCCTTCTTGGCCTGAGAGGCATAATAGGTATATCTATTCCTGGCCTGGGATTCGCCAACGAATGCTGCCAGGAGATTTTTCTCTGTCCTCGTTCCTTTAAGTGATGCCATACTCTATTCCTCCATTTGAATTATCTTAATTTATCTTGTTGTCTTTAATTTAAACCAGAACGATTCAACCTTGCAAAGTTACCAGGCTATATCTGGCATGAACCTGCCATCTCCCGCCCCTTCTCAGTAACCTCATATCTGCAACGGGCAGGACTCTGGACTAACCCCTTATCTTTAAGGCTCCTTATCCTGCAACTCAGGGACTTTGACGGAATACCTGTTGCCTCTGCAATATCCTTGCTGGCAACCGGCCCCTCCATCTCAGATAGAGCCTTCAGGATCTTCGCCTGCTCTTCAGTGAGCTTTATCTCTTTTTTCCCGCCGTTAGAACCACACTTACAAGCCATTTCAGAACTACCTCCTTAGATTATCTGTTTGATGTTTTTTATTTTAAAATTATCTCTTTAAATATAAGGTCAAGAAGTAATGGGTAAAAAAAACTCATCCCCTTAGCCCCTCGAGCTGCATCCCTCTCTGGCACTCAGGACAGAGGCCAGTAAAGTCGATCTTGGCCTCCAGCACCTTGAACCCCATTGCGTCATCAATCATATCCTTTAGATCGGAGCGTGGCTTCACAGCAACATCAGCAATTCTGCCACACTTTATACATTTAATATGGGAATGTTCCGAAGTGTTGCCATCAAACCGCTTCTGCCTGCCTGGATACTCCAACTTTTTGATGATCCCTGCCTCTGAGAGCTGTTCTAAGTTTCTATAAACAGTAGCCAGACTAATATGAGGCAGCCTCTTTCTGACGATTTCATAAAGTTCGTCTGCTGTTGGATGAGAGTTCAATCGTTTTAATTCTTCGATTATCACCTCTCTCTGATTGGTCATTCTTAACATTGATTTTCCTTAAAAAGATATCTAAATAATTTTAATTATCATTTGCTAATAATAACTTTTATCATAAAGATAAAAAAACAATCCACACATGTCAATACTAATTTTACTATTTTTATCCTGTTTTCTTTTGGACAGCGGAATCTACAACCAAAAGCTGGCTGTCCAGTATGAAAGATGGTCTTTTATTCTTTGCTTCACAAAGAGAGAAACCAGATTTATATTGTAAAAGTTGCCCAAATGGTCAGGTTAATATTGAAAGAGCTAATATTTTAACCGGTTCACAATCTGTCAAGAAAAAGCAACTCCAAGAACTGGTTCTTCATCTCATGTTGAAAACCTTCACAAAACCGTGAGGCGGAAAAGGCGATGAAAATTTACTCCTGCAAAATAGAAAAATCCCTTGGGGCAGGGATTGATATGGAGGATATTACATCGGAACTCCAGGCCAATATACTCAGGTCCGGCGTCCAGCACGGGCTGCTCACTGCCAATGTTATAGGCTCTACAGGATCTCTAACAACCATTGAATATGAACCTGGTGTTATTCAAGACCTGAAAGATGCTATTCAGCGGATAGCACCTGAAGGGATTCCATATAAACATGAACTGGCATGGCATGACGGCAATGGTCACAGCCATGTCCAGGCTGCTCTTCTTGGCCCATCCATTGCGATATCCGTATGCAATGGGAAGATGGCCCTGGGAAGATGGCAACAGATAGTTGTGATCAACCATGACAACAGGGCCAGAACAAGAAAGATAGCCGTTACTATAATAGGAGAATAAAACACTATTCCACCATGAATGAATCGAACAATCCAGAATCTTCAGAAATCATAAAACATCAGGATGTCCACGTTATCACCTTTAAGGACAAAACCATCTACCTGGTTGGAACCGCCCATATATCAAAGCAGTCAAAAGACCTGGTTCAGCAAATTATTCAAGAGATAAAGCCGGATACCGTCTGTGTGGAACTGGATCACCGCCGGTACAGGGCCATTTCACAAAAGGACAGGTGGGAAAACCTTGATATAAAGAGGATCATACGAAACAAGGAACTGCCCACGCTGATAGCCAACCTGATCCTGTCTGCCTACCAGAAAAAGCTGGGAGAACGCCTTGGCGTAACCCCAGGCCTGGAACTGGTAGCAGCAGTCAAGGGTGCTGAAGAGATGGGCTGCCATGTGGAGCTCTGTGACAGGGATGTCCGGATTACCCTTTTGAGGGCGTGGAGACTCACACCATTCTTCAAAAAGGCAAAACTGATAGGTGGGCTTGCAGGCAGTCTCTTTGAAGATGCGGAGATAGATGAAAAGAAACTGGAAGAGATGAAAAGGTCCGATGTTATATCGGAACTCATGGGCGAACTCGGCGAGACCCTGCCTGAAATGAAGATAGTTCTCATTGATGAGAGGGACAGATACCTTGCAGAGAAGATCAGGAGGGCACCAGGCGCGAAGATAGTGGCAGTTGTAGGGGCGGGCCATGTATCAGGCATTATCAATGCCTTAAATTCCAATCAGCCTGTGGATATGGAGGAAATATCCAAGATTCCAGACCCTTCTCCTGTATGGAAGGTTGCCGGCTGGGGGATTCCTGCAGCCATTATCGCTGCACTGGTCTTCACTGCCTGGAGCAAAGGGGCTGGTATCGCAGGTGACAGCATATCCTACTGGGTGCTGGCCAATGGCCTTGCCTGTGCCGTCGGGGCTGCTGTTGCCCTGGCTCACCCTCTCACCATAGCCAGTGCCTTTGCGGCAGCACCCATTACCAGCCTTACGCCTGTGATCGGTGCAGGCTATGTGACAGCCTTTGTACAGGCCATGGTTGCGCCTCCACTGGTCAAGGAGATACAGAGTGCAGGTACAGATATAAACTCGGTAAAGGGGTGGTGGAACAACAGACTGCTCAAGGTCTTTCTTGCCTTTATACTTCCCAGCATCGGCAGTGTAGTAGGCACATGGATGGGCGGACTCAGGATCTTTTCAAACCTGTTCTGATGGTTCGCTGTATGAAAGTCCAGAAAACCTCTGAACCTTGCAAAGACCATGATCCGGTAGCAACGGCAGCAACCTGAAAACAGGAGAATAAATCCAAACCTTCATAAGGCCCTTACATCCATGTGCACCCTTAAGGCATATATATACAGTACCCCAGCATGTTGTCTCGGTAAAAAAGAGTGGCAACGCCAGATGATCATTTCACTGCTATCTGCCCTGTGTAAATAAGATATCCCTCATGGAAGAACTGGCTTACTGCAAAGAGGGCAGCCAAGGCAAACATCCATCTCAAAAACTGTACCCTGTTATATGTGAACTCTCTGTTGCTGATCCGGGACATAGCCTTGGCCACCCCTATAAACAGAAAGGTAGTGCCCATACCATAAAAATAGCACACCCCCAGACCACGAAAGGTTGCCCACACGGCACCGGGCAGCTCTCCTCCCCGCAGAGTAAAGCCAACTGAGACCACAAACATAGCCAGCAGGAATTTGATATCTTCCCGGTTGAACTTTACGGTTTCCTGTTGCTGCTGATGAGTATTATCTGCCACCCCTTCAGATTTATCATCCTCAGGACCCTTTTTTTTAATTCTATTCGGCTCGCCACTGCCCTTTTCATATTCTGTCATCAGTTGACCACTCCTGCAAAAATCATTGTATGGTATGAGTTGAAATCAAACAGGATGAATAGACTACATGAAACTCATTGGATCCACATCAACATCCATGCGAATGCGTGCAGGAAGATCCCGCTTACCAGCATGCAACACGGCGAAACATACCCGGCGCAAAGCGTCAATCCCTGCTCCCTTGAGCATGAACTGATACCGAAATCTTCCCTTCAGCCTACCCCTTGGGGCCTGGCAAGGTCCAAGGACCTGCACCCTTTTGCTCTCCATCCCCGCAGGTCCGAATGGAGAGTTGTCTGAATCACCCTTTATTTCCAGCAATTCAGCCCGCTCCCTGGCCACACTCGCCAGCATGGCAGCTGCATCCTTGACCTCACTTTTGCTCTTTCCTGTGAGTCTTATATTTATCAACCTGGAGAACGGCGGATAGCCGAGAACCTTGCGCTTTTCCAGCTCCTCCTGGAAAAACCCTTTGTAATCATGGTGCATGGCGTACCTGACTGCATAATGATCCGGCATGTGGGTCTGAACCAGGACCTGCCCCTGCTCACTCCTACGCCCTGCCCTACCTGAAACCTGGGAAATCAGCTGAAAACTTCGCTCTGCTGCATTGAATTCAGGGACATTGAGGGAGAGATCAGCCCAAACTATTCCCACCAGCTTCAGGCCTGGAAAATCATGCCCCTTGGTGACCATCTGGGTGCCAACCAGAATATCTATCTTCCGCTCCCTAAAATCGGACAAAATAGCCTTGAGACGCTTTTGACTTGTCACCGCATCACGATCCAGCCTTGCAACCTTGAAATCAGGAAACCGTTGGGCAAGATCCTGAGATAGACGCTCGGTTCCAAAGCCTGCTGCCCTGACAGCCTGCCCTTGACATACAGGACAGGCAGGCAATGCTGGTGAAGAACTGCCACAATAGTGACAGACAAGCACCCCTTGATCTTTTCCTCCATTTGCTGCGCCTGGCTTTCTGTGCCAGGTGAGAGAGAGATCGCACTGGGTACAACGGAACACATAGCCACATTCTGGACAAAATACAAAGGTGGCATAGCCTCTGCGGTTCAAAAATATGAGCACCTGATCTTCTGAATCCAGAGCATCCCTGATACCCTGATAGAGCTCAGGAGAAAGCCAATGGTCAAGGGGATCCTCCTCCCTCTTTCCCGTGATGCCATCTTGTCTTTTCTTTTTTTCGCGCCGATCTATCACCAGAATCCTTGGCAAGGTAACCCCTCCAGGCCGGGAAACCATCTCAATGAGGCTATAATTACCAGAAACCGCTTTATAATAGCTGGTTACAGCAGGGGTAGCAGAACCAAGGATAACGACCGAGCCAGAATACTTTCCCCGAACCAGAGCCAGGTCCCGAGCATTGTATCTGAACCGTTCTTCCTGTTTATAGGAGGTATCATGCTCCTCATCCACCACTATAAGACCAATATTTTTAAGAGGGGCGAAAATGGCAGATCTTGTGCCGACAACAATGGGATATTTGGACTCCTTTATGCCCCACCACTGACTCCGGCGCTGCGCATCACTCATGCCACTGTGCATCAGAGCAACACTGTCGCCAAATCTTTCATGGAAGATCCCGGCAATCTGAGAAGTCATGGCGATCTCAGGAACAAGAACCAGGGCGGTCTTACCTGACGAAACAGTTCGTTCTACTGCACGAAGATAGACCTCTGTCTTCCCACTGCCGGTGACTCCATGGAGCAGAAAAGGGGAGAATACACCAGTATCCATCCTCTGAAACAGGGTCTGCAACGCTTCGGCCTGCTCATCAGTAAGGACAGCGGGAGATTGGCTGTTCCAGCCGTCCAAGAGAAAATCCGCACCCCTGCTGCTCCTTGAGCCAACTGCTACGCCATGCGTGCGATCCCCTCGGGCACTAAGAAAACCGGAGGGCAACGCCTCCTGGAGGGCAAGACCAACCGGATAGATATAATAGTTGGCTGCCCAGGAGATAAAATCCCTAAGCATCCCGGAGACGATGGGTTGCTCATCGATTACAGCCAATATCTCTCTGAGTTTTTCAGGTTGGGAAAACTCATCCCGATATCCCCACACCATCCCGACTGCCTCACGCCGGCCCAGCGGCACAAGCACCCTGCTTCCTGGTTCAGGCAGAGGAAAATCCGGTGGAAGCCGATAGGTCAAAAGCTCATGGATTTTTAGCGGAAGGGCTACATCTATGAGATGCACGTCAACTCATCTGACATGAAATCAACAGAAGATTGTTGCAGAAGTTGCAAGACTGTGCCGGTAAAAAAACCGGGCAGGATCAAAGCTCATCTGCAATTTCCTTGAGATACTGCCTGAAACGTCCTCCAAGATCAGGGTGTTCCAGTCCGAAATGGATGGTGGCCCGGAGATAACCAAACTTGTCTCCAGCATCGAACCGGACTCCATCAAAGGCATAGGCATATAATCCCCGTTCATTCCTCAACATATCAAGGGCATCTGTGAGCTGAATTTCACCTCCAACCCCTGGCAGGGTCCTTGAAAGACAGTCATAGATCTCAGGCCTCAGGATGTAACGGCCTATTACTGCAAGATTTGATCTGACACTGCCTGGAGCAGGCTTTTCTACAATACGATCTATCCTGAACACCCCGGGTTCCACCTCTTCTCCTTCCACTATACCATATCTGTCCACCTGATCTTCCGGCACCCGCTGCACAGCCACAACAGATTCATGATATTTTTCAAATACCTGAAGCATCTGATAAACACATGGAATTTCAGAAACCACCAGGTCATCACCGAGGCATACTACAAATGGCTCATCCTTGACCACCTGTTCCGTAACACCAACAGCATGCCCAAGCCCCAGGGGCTCTTTCTGCCGAACCGAGACCACATCTATCAGCCTGGAGATGTGACGCACCTCTGCAAGCAACTCGAGCTTGCCCTTCTGAGCCAAAAAGGTCTCAAGCTCAAAGGAGTAATCGAAGTGATCCTCAATAGCAGACTTTCCGGAAGCAGTGACCAGGACCACCTCTTTGATGCCGGATGCCACAACCTCCTCTACGATATACTGAATTGTGGGACGGTCAACTATGGTAAGCATCTCCTTGGGAATCACCTTTGTGGCAGGAAGAAACCTGGTTCCAAGCCCTGCAACTGGAATAACTGCCTTCTGTACTTTCATTTTCCCTCCTGAAACGCCATCTACAGCGATGACGCAATATAGTTGGTCATCTTGTATAACAGCCCTTCTTCAGATTCAACCCCCTTTTCATAAGCAACAGGAGATAATTCATGGCTAATTTCCAGACACAGGACTAAACCTGTCATCTCAAGAGCTCATAAGAAAAAAGCTGGAGCACAGGCTATTGTGCGACCAGCGCCTTTCCCGCCTGCTGAAACCCTTCCTATCTCCAACTGAAAATCAGTCTTCAAGGGTTGAGATATCACCAACTTCCAGCCCCAACTCCTGGGCCTTGAGCAATCGTCTCATTATCTTACCTGATCGGGTTTTTGGCAGTTTCTCTACAAACTCAACCTCTTTGGGGGTAGCAATCGGACCAAGCTCATGGCGTACGTGCTGGACAATG
>JALSKY010000247.1 GCA_026988585.1 Deltaproteobacteria bacterium | reverse complement strand
ATGGGAGGTCTCGAAATGCTGGAGCTGATCCGGGAGATGGGCATAGAAAGCAGGGTCATTGTTGCTACAGGATTTGCCAAGGACATCGACAGGAACACTATCAAAACCCTTGGAATATCAGTAATCCTGAAAAAGCCATTCTACATATCAGACCTGAAAGAGGCCATAGAAAAGGCTCTTTTCCGGGAAAATCAAACCTGATCGACCTCCTTCCCTCCCCCATATCCTGCAACTGGCAAGAAACTACTGGCTTTCAGTCACCCAGATCACATTAATATCCAATAATGTTTCCGCCAGTAAATCTACTCTTCTCAGAAATCGGGAAAAATGTTTTTAGCCTGCGCCCAAAAAAAACCTTGACAGTTTCCTGACCGAAACCTAAGTTGATAAAAGATGTTTAACCGAACATCTACAGCAAACAACAATATTCCAAGGAGAAAAATGTGAAAATAGCTATAAGTTCAACAGGAAAAGGGCTTACCTCATCTCTTGATCCAAGATTTGGAAGGGCCCCTTATATTTTGATCGTGGATGACCAATCCAGAAGCCTTGTTGACGTAATTGACAATACAAGCGCTGCTGATGCTGCCCATGGAGCAGGAATCAATGCCGCTACTGCAGTCGCCCAGGCTGGTGCAAACATAGTGCTTACTGGCAGGGTTGGCCCCAAGGCCTTTGCTGTTCTGGAGGCAGCCGGAATCAAGGTGGTTTCCGGTCTCTCCGGCTCAGTGTCAGAGGCTGTAGACAGCTACCTTTCCGGGTCCGCTGCCCCGCTTGCTGGACCTGATTCCGATGCTCATCCTGATACCCCTGGCCGGATGTCCGGCATGGGGGGATCAGGAGCAGGAAGGGGTAAAGGCGGTGGAAGAGGCATGGGTATGGGCGGCGGCAGATGCCGTTGTGGCAAGAAATAGACCTGAATCCATAGAGATAAATCCATGAAAATAGCCATTGCAAGTGGAAAAGGGGGTACAGGAAAGACTACCGTTGCAACTGCCCTGGCCCTCTCTGCAGTCCAGTTGCCTGAGTTCAAAAAACGGGTAATGCTTGCAGATTGTGATGTAGAAGAACCCAATGCCCATATCTTCATGTCTGAAGAGTCAGAAGAGATTACCGGACAGGAACAGTATGGATCTCCCAGCCCGAACCATATCCAGTGGCATGAGCAGGAAGATATCTTCGCCACCGTACCGGAAGTTATTGAGGAGCGGTGCAATTATTGCGGAGAGTGCCGGGATATCTGCCAGTTCAATGCCATAACGGTTCTTGGCCAAACAATTCTGGTCTTTCCAGAGATGTGCCACTCCTGTCTCGGCTGTTTTCGTGTGTGTGAACAAAATGCACTGCAACATGGCAAGAGACTCCTGGGACAGATAAGCAAGACCCATGTCAACGGTATTGACCTTGTTCAGGGAGAGCTCAGGGTTGGGGAGGCAATGGCTTCTCCCCTGATAAAGGCCATCAAGAAAAGGCTTCCTAACGACGACACCCTGGTTATAATTGATGCTCCTCCCGGCACATCATGTCCTGTGATCAACACCCTTACCGGTACTGATTATGCTATTCTGGTCACAGAACCTACCCCCTTTGGCTATCATGATCTCAAGCTATGTGCAGAAGTTATCAAGATCCTCTCCATTCCATTTGGCGTCATTATCAACAGGGCAGGTTCCGGCTATAAAGAGGTCTATGAGTGGTGCAGAAAAGAGGGTATAGATGTCCTGTTGGAGATTCCTTTTGACAGGGGGGTGGCAGAGGCATATGCTGCCGGAATCCCGCTGATTCAGGCCCGCCCGGATCTGCAGGGGCACTTTAGCAATATTTTAAAAAATATCGTCCAATCCATGGAACATCTCAACGCATAGGGGGTAAAATGAGAAAAGAACTCCTGATTCTCAGCGGAAAGGGTGGAACAGGCAAGACATCCATCACCGCGGCACTGGCCCATCTTGCAGCCCCCTCAAAGATAATTGCTGACTGTGATGTTGATGCCTCAGACCTTCATCTGATTTTGGCCCCTGAAATCAGAAGTGAAAACGATTTTATATCAGGGACTGAGGCCAAAATCCGTCGGGAGAATTGTACCGCATGCGGTGAATGTTCAGCTATATGCCAGTTCGATGCCATTGAAACAGATGATGAAGGCATTGCATCTGTGAACGGCATGGCCTGCGAAGGATGTGCTGTATGTGCCAGATTCTGTCCTGCAGAGGCCATCACCATGCATCCCTGCAGATGTGGCCAGTGGTTCCTGTCAGATACCAGATTTGGCCCAATGGTCCACTCTCATCTCTTTCCTGGTGAAGAGAACTCAGGCAAGCTGGTAACCCTGGTAAAGAATCAGGCTACGCAGCAAGCGGAAAATCTTGACAAAAAACTTATATTGGTAGATGGTCCTCCTGGCATAGGGTGTCCTGTTATAGCATCCATTTCCGGAGCAGACCTGGTATTGATCGTTACCGAGCCCACAATGTCAGGGCTTCACGATCTTGAACGGGTCATTGGGCTTACAACACATTTCAAGGTCCCGGCCGCAGTCTGTCTCAACAAGTGTGACCTTAATGGCAATATGGCCAAGGCCATCGAGAGATATTGCACTGATAACGGGATAGAGATGATCGCAGCCATTCCCTTTGACCAGGCCTTTACAGATGCGCAGGTCCAGGGAAAGGCGGTCACGGAACTCCAGGAATCCGGCGTATCTCAAACCTTGGAGCAGATGTGGTTCCGGCTCAACGACATGCTGTTTTCGAAGTAGAATTGGATCGAATCTGTGTCGAATCCACCGGGAGAGGGTTTGCGTAACGCACTCTTATTGCCAATAATAACAATCTAAGTAGAGGAGGATTTTCCAAAATTGAAAGAGAGCAGCAAAGAGAAACCCAAAAATCCAGTGCTGGACCAGCAGGATGAGAACATCCGCAAGAAACTTGCTCAGATAGAGCACAAGATCATGGTCATGAGCGGAAAAGGCGGTGTGGGAAAGAGCACCATCTCCATCAATCTCGCCATAGGTCTTTCCCTGCAAAACTTTTATGTGGGTCTGCTCGACGTGGATCTCCATGGTCCCAATGTTCCCAAGATGCTCGGTGTGGAACGGGGAGAGCTGCAGAGGCGTCCGGACGGCACGGTTGGACCGGTATATTACTCTCCAAACCTGAAATTCATGTCTGTTGAACCACTTCTTCCCAAAAAGGATTCGGCTGTGATGTGGAGAGGGCCGATGAAGATGTCTGCCATCAGGCAGTTTATATACGATATCGAATGGGGCAAGCTGGACTATCTGGTCATAGATGCCCCTCCAGGTACTGGAGACGAACAGATGACCATTGCCCAGATGATCCCTGATACATGTGCAGTAGTGGTGACCACACCACAGGAAGTCGCTCTTCTCGATGTGAGAAAGTCCATCTCTTTTTGCAACCATGTGGGGATGCCTATCATTGGTGTGGTGGAAAACATGAGCGGCATGTTATGTCCTCACTGCGGCAAGGTGATCGATGTGTTCAAACGGGGAGGAGGAGAAAAACTCGCTGAGGAGCTGGATGTCCCGTTTCTTGGCAAGATCCCAGTGGATCCCAGGATCGTTACAACAGGGGATGCGGGAAAGCCGATACTTGCAGCCTACCCCAACAGTCTTACGGCAGAGGCCTTTGAAAAGGTAGTCCAGAACGTAATAAATGCTACACAGCAGCTTGCCCTGCAGAAAAAGGAGCAGGAGCAAAAACCGGAAGAAAAATCCTGATTATATTCTTAAAGAAATATTAAGGAAAGGAGAACGAGATATGAAAGTTGCAGTTCCTGTAGAAAATGGCAAGGTGTGTGGCCATTTCGGCCATGCCCCTCAGTTCGCAATTGCAGAGATAGTTGACAATAAAATCGGATCCAGCTCCTTGGAGACACCTCCTCCCCATGAGCCTGGTGTCCTGCCCAAATGGCTGCAGGAGCTTGGAGTTGAAGCCCTCATCTGCGGTGGCATCGGTGCCAGGGCTGTTGATATGCTAAATGCAGCAGGCATCAAGGTGATAGCAGGTGTACAGATAGATGATCCTGCCAGGGCCATCGAGGAATTCCTTGCAGGCAACCTTGCAGGGGCACAGGGGCCCACCTGCCAGGGCCATGGTCCGGACCACACCTGTTCACACTAATTACAGGAGGAAGATTATCCAATGCCCATCTATGAGTACAGATGTCTCTCATGTGGCAAGGTTAGCGAAATACTGGTCTTTTCATCAGGGAATCAGATCAGATGCCCTGAATGTGGTTCCACGGAACTTGAAAAGTTGCTCTCTGCCACATCATCCCTGACCGGCAAGGAGTCAACTACCATGCCTGGGCCAAAGGATACGGGTTGCTGTGGTTCAAGGCCTGGCCAGGCGCCGGGATGTGCTGGTCCAGGAAGCTGTTGCGGAAAACTTGGCTGATCATACCCACAGGGGCAGAGCCTTTTCAGCCCCGCCCTCTCCCTCCCTCCTGCAGGGACTGGAAAGGCTCTATGCCCGGTTCAACAGACGGGAATTTGTTATCCCGGATCCTCTACAGGTAGTTTACAGATATCCGGAAATCCGAGACAGGGAAGTAGTGGCCCTCCTCGCTGCCGGCCTTGCCTTCGGCAGGGTAAACCAGATCCTGTCAGCCATTGAGAGAGTGCTTCTGATCCTTGGACCAAGGCCTGCACTCTTTCTTGCTGAATCAAAAGAGAATCAGATCCATTCCACCCTTGCCTCCTTTAGATACCGATTCGTAGCAGGCCATGAGCTCTCATCCCTCCTTCTTGGGCTGAAGCGGGTTCTTATACAATACGGCTCTGTAGAGGCCCTTTTTAAGGAACATCTCCAGCCTGCAGCAAACAATCTACTGCCCAGGCTGCTGGAAGAAGTGGTTTCAGAACTGCTTTTCCATGCAGGGTTGGAAAAGAGCTATCTTCTGCCAAATCCTGCCAGGGGCAGTGCATGCAAAAGACTCTTTCTCTTCCTCAGGTGGATGGTTCGGCAGGACCATGTGGATCCTGGAGGATGGAATGTTGTGAGCCCCTCTGACCTGATAGTTCCCCTGGATACACACATGTTCCATATTGCAAAAGACCTGGGGCTTACCCGGCGCAAACAGGCAAACCTGAAAACCGCCATAGAGATAACTCACGCCTTTAGACAGATAAATCCGGAAGATCCGGTCAAATATGATTTTGTGATTACCAGGTTTGGCATCAGAGATGATCTGCAGAGACATCAGATAAAGGGAGCCATGAAACTTTGAACCCGAATTATCCACTTCAGCATGGCAGCCATAACAAGGCTGCCTGCTCATTACATTTTTTATAAAATTATTCCATCAATGTATCACTATTTCCACACGACGATTTTTCGCTCTTCCTTCCTCAGTAGAGTTGTCAGCAATAGGATCTGACTTGCCCCTGCCTTCTATCTTCATCCTGTGGTTTTCTATTCCCTCCACATAGATAAGGTAATCAGCAACACTTTGCGCCCTTTGCAGAGAGAGGCGCAGGTTGTACTCGTCAGAGCCAATATTATCTGTGTATCCAACAACTAATATCTTCTTCCCAGGATCTTCCTTTAAGATCTGTGCAACCAGGTGAAGAGCCTCTCTTGCCTCAGGTTTAAGGAAGAATTTGTTGAAATCGAAAAGAACCCTTTCGGGAATGGTTAATTTCGTCCCATCTGAAGTCTTTTCTACCTTGATTCCCAGCTTCTCCGGCTGAGGTCTCTCTTCTGCACTTGTGTATTTAGCAACCCTTATATTGGTTATAAGTGCTCCATACTTATTGGTATCATCATAAAACATCAGTTCAAAACCGCTTACGTGCTCGCCGGAAGTTACATTGAAAGGTACTACCGTCAATCTCTTACCGTTGGCGTAAACCCTGAGTTGATGGCGTCTCACTTGAATTGCCACGTGTACTTTCTTTTTGTTAAATTTTTCAAGTCGGCCAATTCCCCCGACACCCTCGAGCCAGAATGAATACCCATGATAAGTGTCATGTATTTGAAGATCATAAGGTAGTCTTGCCTGATCCCAGGCCTTTCCCTTGCTTTCAAGTAACCTAAAAAGGAAATCCGCACCGATGGCACCGCCGGAATCCTGGTATCCCAGAAAATCAAACTCGATGGAAAATTCATCTGTTCCAAGGTCTAATTTCTTGTACAGCCTATAATCTCCGTCAGTAGCAGGAGCAATCCATATTTGGTCGCCATATTTTACGCATTCTCCTGCACCCGTTACTTTATCAAATCCCATAGGAGGATCTCCGACAGGGCACCGAGAAAAATCCTCTTCAAAAAGAATCTTGTCTCCGGGGACAAAGGTTTTACTTTCTCCAGTTACCAGACCTTGCGCCCATACAATTGACGGCAGCATGGAGATAACCCAAAAAATCAAAAGCAGCCTTTTCATTATTTGACCTCCTTCACTTTTTCATGAAAAAGATGTAGCAATGAAAGACCCGATTTTGTTTTAATAATACCCAATAACCCCACAAAAAGTCAAAGGCCTCTGGCACCAGGTTATATTTCCTTAACAAATGAAGTTTTTTAATTCATTACAAATTCGTCAGACTTAATTGTCATGGTTCATCGGGTAGTTGTCATGTTTTTTGGGAGCAACTGTGCATGACCCTTGGGTTTATCACACAAAACCGTGCAGCCTCAAAATGCTGCACGGTTTTCCGGATTGCCACACTATCTACCTGTAGGTTAAAATAATTGTGTTGTCAGCAGGCCTGACATCCACCAAATACCGGACATTGATCAACGGGTTTTCAAGGAGGCGTGCAAAGGTCTCCTCAATAGCGGTTTTGACAGAATCATTATTGAATACTGGAGCAAATCCGTTTTCTATCTCCCTAGCAGCCACTTCTTCCAGCCAATGTTCGACCCTGTGGCCCGGCATGTCCAGATTGACGTTGGCATTCATGATCAGGTTTGAGTAGCTTAATCTCTGACCTACAAGTGTTGGAGTAAGCATCAGTTCAATGGAGAAACTGCTCAAATCAAGGTCCGGCAGCCAGCTGTCCACCCAGCGTTTGGCAATTGCATCTCTTGCCCAGACTTCGATTTCCCGGTTTTTGCTACAGTCAAATTCGATCCGCAGACCAAGTTTCCCGTTGCGGATGAAAAACAGATCGCGGCCATCAATATCCGCAACAAGTTCATTGATGAAGACCGCTGCTTCCAAACCATCCCTACCGAATTTGAAGGGAGGAATGGGAATAGCTTGGTCAAATACGGTCATAGAACCTGTGAGATCAGCAACCGTGAGATCGATCCTGGAATCATCCCCATCATAAGGCTGATGTTTTGAGCTATTGCCCTGACCTTGTTTAAAGGTGTTGATCCTCACGCTTCCGTTGAAAAGACTGGAAAAGATATCCAGAAGGGTTTCATTGATGGTAAAAGTATGGGTTTCCCATTCAAAGCGGTAGATGTTTTCATCTTCAGGCAACTCTGCTTCGTTGCAATTGCCGCCAACAGTGACTTCCACCCGGAAGCGCGGATAGGCAAGGGCTGTTTCAGGCAGAGTGACATTGTGCAGGTCAATGGTCTGGTCCCTGTTGATGGTTTGCCTGATCCATTCTGTCTGGTGATCGATCTGGAGATTTCCAGGCATTCCCACGATACGGTAATCCAGGCGGATGTTATCTGTATCAGGAAAGGCCATGTTCCCGGCATTTTTTATGCGAAACGTCAACTGACGGGTATCATTGTTAAATTCGGGACGCCTGTTCCGCAGAACGGGTGATTTTACTACAAGTCTCAGATCTTTTTCTGCTTTTGCAACACCACCTGTCCCGTTGGCATAGCCTGTTACCTCCAGTGTCAGGATCTGGGTTTGAGTTGCAAGCATACGGGTGTTAAATGAATAACGGGTTTTACCGTCACTTGTCCGGTGACCGTCGCCCGGGCTCAGGTTGAAATGCGATCCGTTTTCTTGTATCAGTTTGACTCTCACTGTCCGGATGTTCTCCGTGACAAAATCACAAGCTAGTTCAACTGATTCACCGTATTCTGCCCGAACGAGGGCAGAGCTATCAGCAGATGAAGCAGTCCCCGGGTTTGGGGCATGAGCAAGGAGGGTACCGGCATTGCTGACAGCCCTTCGAAACTGCAGATAGGTAATTTCAGGTTTGACGGTTCTCATCCTCACCTGTGTAACCGGGGCAACTATACGTCTGGCTGGCTGAGAAAAACGGTTGCTGCTCGCCGACATGGCCCGTGTCTGGGATGAAGTAGTAGCGGGTTTTGAAGCAGTAGGCCGGATGCCGGTCAACGTTATTCGTTTACAGATGGAGGCGATTTTCTTTTTCGCTCTGTCCTCATTAAAGGTGGACTTAGTATCAGATCGTTCAAAGAGGTCAGCACAAATCGTTTTTTTGTTTTTCCGGATATTGACTGCGTAATGTTTGCAGTTTGAAAAAGGACCGATACTGCCAAGATTCAGCCAGGCAGTTTTTTTATTAAACTTTACAGAAACAGTATGCTTGCCTTGGGGTATCATCTTAAACCGGGTTGAGCACCCGTCAAAACAGGTAGAAAGATATTGTGAAAAATTTTTTTTGCCAAGTCTGACCTGGTGGATGGAGACGTAGCTGTTGTTGACGACCTGGACAGAAGGTGCCCGTTTGCATGGTTTGCGCAGCAGGATGGGCGTTACATGGCTGCCTTTATCTGCGGCAAAAGAGAGTGCAGTGAATACTGTGGCGGATAAAAAGGCCAAGAT
>JALSKY010000246.1 GCA_026988585.1 Deltaproteobacteria bacterium | reverse complement strand
CTCACAAAAAGGGCAATAAGGAGGCTGCTCAGGGATGTCGGGGAGGATTATCCTGCACTGTTTCTCCTGGCAATGGCAGACAGCATGGCCGGGGCAGGGCCGCTGAAGCCTGCAGATCTCGATGACCATCTCTCTAACCTGTTTTCCAGGATCCATTCGTTCTATATGGATAATGTGAAACCGGTGAAGGAGGCCCCTCGTCTCATAACAGGAAGGGATGTTATGGATCTAACGGGCATATCCCCGGGTCCTGTTGTCGGCAAGATATTGGATGCGGTAGAGGCTGCCCGGATAGAAGGGGAGATCTCCTCGCGGGAGCAGGCCCTTGCCATGGCAGCGGAGCTTGCTTCTGATCCTGCCATGCTGCAGGACAGAGAAGAGGAGTGAGTCATGGCCAGCCATCAGCTTCCCTGGCTCACCCTGAACCGTTTTCTCAGGGAGCGTTTTGGTCAGCGGGTGCAGAAGATTCCTGTGGATGCAGGGCTTTCCTGTCCCAACAGGGACCCTGTTACCGGCAGGGGGGGGTGCATCTACTGTAATCAGTTGGGGTCAGGCACAGGCGCATGGCAGCGTGGCCAGGATATATCTCAGCAGGTGCTCCAGGGAATGGAGTGGGCTAAACGCCGTTACAGGGCAGGGAAGTTTCTCATCTATTTCCAGTCCTTTTCAAACACCTTTGCACCTCTGGAGCGACTGGAAGAGATCTATTCTTCTGCCCTGTGCAGTGATGACATTGTGGGGGTATGTATAGGTACCCGGCCTGACTGCATTGACCGTCAGCGACTACGGCTGATATGGGAATTCTTCAGAGAGAAGATGGTCTGGATGGAATATGGTCTCCAGTCTGCAAGCAATCTCACCCTGAGCCGGATCAACAGGGGGCATACTGTTGAGGATTTCATCCATGCCGTGGATATCACCAGGGAGTTTCCTTTTTATATCTGTGCCCATGTAATCTTCGGTCTTCCTGGAGAGGATCAGGAGACCATGCTTGACACAGTCAGACTTGTGTCGGAACTCCATCTGGACGGCATCAAGTTTCATCAGCTATATCTGGTCAAGGATACTCCCATGGCCGAGCTTTACCGGTCTCGAAAATATGAACCAATGAGCCAGTATGAGTATGCCAGCATAGTGGCCAGGAGCCTGAAGATCCTGCCTCAAGACCTGGTTGTTCAGCGTCTCGTGGGAGATCCGGGGCCTGGAGAGTTGATTGCTCCAGCTTGGTCCAGGGATAAACAGGGGACCATACACCTTATAAAGAGTCTCTTTTCAGGCAGGATTGACAGCAAGGATCCTGTCGGTTTACAGCGATGACACAGGGGATTTGAGATGCCTGTAAAACGGATGGTTTCAGTGCTGATGCTAATAACTGGTCTTTGGGCAATGGGAATATGCGGATATATGCTCATTGAGGGATGGGGGCTCCTTGACGCAGTATATATGACTGCCATCTCCCTGACCACTGTCGGATATACAGAAGTGAACCATCTCAGCAACAATGGCCGCATCTTCACCATTTTGCTGATTACCTTGGGGGTGGGATTCTATTTCTACGCCTTTACCGTCATTGCAGAAGAGGTGATGGAGGGACATATCAGGGGGGTTATCAGGAGGAGGCAGATGGAAAAGCAGATAGCCAGGCTTAAAGATCACTTCATTGTCTGTGGTTATGGCCGGTTGGGACGGGTGATCTGTCAGGAGATTCGGGACAGAAATGATCGGGTGGTGGTAATTGAAAATGATGAGGCAGTAGTAAAGGAGATTGAAGAGGAGGGGTTGATCTATATCCAGGGGGACGCCACAAAGGATGAGGTTCTTCAGCAGGCTGGCCTGGAGAGATCCAGGGGGATTATCACTGTACTGGGCTCCGATGCAGCCAATATCTATATAACCATCTCCGCACGTTCTCTCTATCCTGAAGCCTTCATAGTCTCCAGGGCTGAGGATGAGAGTGCAGAGTTGAAGATGCTCAGGGCAGGGGCAGACAAGGTGATCAATCCCTATAAGATAGGAGCAGTTAGAATGGCCCTGGCTGCGTTGCAACCCGCCCTTACCGAGTTTCTCGACATTGCAGCCCATGAGGTGAGAGACGATCTGGAAATTGCACAGATTCCGGTAGGCATGGGTTCAGAGCTTGGTGGACGGACCATCAGAGAGATAGACTTGCGATCAAGGTTTGGTGTTACCATTCTTGCGATCAAGAAACGGTCACAGCATCTCAGGCTCCATGTTCAGCCAGATGACCGGCTGGATCCAGGAGATATACTGATAGTTTGGGAAGTGCCCAGGGTATAGAAGAGGTGCGCAGACTTGCAGGGTGATGCTGGCTGATCCCGTTACATGGATCCGGCCTTATTCTTTGGCATCAACCCTTCTCTATCAGGTGTTTCAGGGAGTCCTCTATTTTCGGATAGTTGAATTGAAATCCCTCCTTCAGCAGTTTCCCGGGATATACCTCTTTGCTGCCTGTGAGCACTTCTGCCCCTTGGCCCAGGACAAGTTTCAGCAGCAGAACCGGAACCGGCAGGATTGCAGGTCTTCTCAACAGTTGTGACAGGGTTCGGGTGAACTCCATGTTTGTTACAGGATATGGAGAGACCATGTTGAATATGCCTGTTGCCCTCTCTCTTATAAGAAAGCCAACTGCAGCCACCAGGTCTTCAATGTCCATCCAGCTTACAATGTTTCTTCCTGTACCAATAGGCCCACCAAGTCCGAGCCTGAATGGGGGCAGCATCATCTTCAGTGCCCCTCCATCAGGTCCCAGGATCACACCGAATCTCAATATGGCTGCGGGGCCTCTGTACTCCATGGCTGCTGCCTCCCATCTGCAGGCCAGGTCGCCAAGAAATCCCCTGTCTATCTCTCTGCAGCTCTCGTCACATTTTATGTTGTCAGGATATATGCCAATGGCCGAGGCGCTCAGGAGCAGGGCCTGGCTGCCTGCCATGTTCATGGCAGCTACTATCTTTCTGGTTGTTTCTATTCTGCTCCGGATGAGCACCTTTTTGTATGAAGAGGTCCATCTTCTGATTATTGGCGCACCTGCCAGGTTTATCACAACATCTGCATCCCTGATCCTCTTCGCTATGGCTTCTCTGTCCAGACCTCTATTTAAGACGATATGGTTGGGGAAACGCTGCCTGATATGGGAGCCGATAAAGCCGCTTGCCCCGGAGATGGCTATTCTGCCCTGAAAGGGATTGTTGCATGTCTTCATGGTGGATCAGGTTTGGGTATCCTGGTGCCTTGCTGTTATCCAGGAAACAGAAAAGGCCCGGTGGAGTACCGGGCCTGAGTCAGCATGGTCAGGAAGGTGTGTTACAGCCCCTTCCCTGCTCTTGATGGCTTAGAAGAACCATAGGAGCTCGGCTGCAAATCTCATGGAGACATCATCGCTCTCCCTGCCCTGTGCAAAGTCAACACCGCGGCCAAAGGCATCCAGTGCCTTGGTGATATCCTTGGCGCCAGATCCAGGAAAGAGGAAGGCGGCCCCACCCTTGATGGTAACAGCCTTGAACAGCTTGTACCGGATCTCGTTGTTCCATTCGAGTCCCATGAAGGAATCGATTTTTACATTACCGTTAACTCCCTTGTTTATGAAATAGTTCTCTACAGCCTCCTCCTCATCGAACCACATGGCCATGAGGTTGGTGGTATAGGTCCAATTCCCATAAACCGCCTTGATTCCAGTGCCTATCATGCGGAAGCCCGGGTTGTCCAGCTTGGCCCCGCCATTGATTCCGCCGCCTGCCACTGTTCCGTAATAGGCAGGGAACATGCTGTAGAGGATCTGGCCAAAGACAGGATTCCCGTCCATGGAGATGGTCTGTTCACCACCGAATCTTGGGGTGAACCTGGTGATCCCCACTGCCGGGGTAAATCCTTCCAGGTCTTTGTCATTGGGATCATCATCACCCTGGAGCCAGTACCCCCCAAAATGGAAATCAAACTTCTTGATTCCCACCGTTTCGCTGAGATCAAAGAGAATATCTCCAAAGAATGCGAAGGATTCTATATCATAATCCCTGTCCAGGTCATCAGTCTCTCCGGTTATATAGACCAGCTCTGCAATGGGTTTGATTATTCCATACTCGCCCCTGTAGTTCAGGCCAAAAAAGTGCCTGTCAACAGAGCGGCTGGAAAGATCGTTTTTGTCAAAGAAATAGAACCCCTCGAGATAGGTTCCTCCAGCAAACTGGTAACCCAGCTTGGCAGTCCAGAAGGTGCGGTCTTCAGATTTTCCATCAGACACGCCGCCTGTGGCATTGTTTGCATTGGTGGGATATCCTGCCTCTGTCTCATCCTTCTTGAGATACCAGGCTGTCCACTTGAAACCGTTCATTCCACCGGAGATGCCGATGCCAGGATCATCATCTCCATAAACCATGCCTCCAAACTTGACATCAGCACCCTTGACATCCCAGCCAGCATTGAGCCTGGAGTGAATCCAGGGCATATTGAAGGAGGCGTTGAGCCTCTCGATCCCAAACTGCTGGGACTGTTTGCCTAAAGCAAAGTCTGTGCGGTCTGCTGAAGACCTGTCCAGGGTGGTGTCTGATTCCAGCATCATATAGACATCCCAGTCCGACCCATGGGCAAAGTTGAAAAAGAGCCTGTTTTCCCCGCGGATATAGCTGTCCTTTACCTCACCTCCTGCCTCATTGAGATGGGCCCTTGTGTTTCCTATTGCCCCTGGCATGATACCGGCAGCCTTTTTCATCTCGCTGTTTTCCAGGTTTCCTGACAGGCCGAAGTCCCTGTCGATCTCGCTGGTTGGCACCAGCCTCACCTGGGCACCCATACGGATGGTGATATCCCCTGTGGTCTGGACCTCAACGCTCCCAGGCCCGGCCCAGGCAGCAGATGCCAGCAGCAGTCCCATGGCCACTGCAGCCAGAGAAAAAAAACGGTGTTTCATGATCTTAACCCTCCTTTCGCTGTTTTCCCTTGTGAAACAACTCCCCTTTTACATATTTCCACTGCAAGGATTGGCGCATTCAACAGGGTGTGGCAAGGCTGTGCGTTCCCCTTATCCCTGTGCTGCCTTGCTGCTCATCTCCTTGAGCATCCCCTGGGAATAGTTGTTTACCCTCTTTTCAAAGGCCTCCCTGCAGATTGCTACATCCTCGACGAATTTTTCCAGTTCCGGCAGGGTGAGAGATTGCTGGCCGTCGCAAAGGGCTGCCTCCGGCTCAGGATGAGTCTCCACGAGAATCATGTTTGCCCCTGCTATGACCCCCTGGGCTGCGGCATTGAAGATATCCAGCAGGCCGTTGGGTGCATGATCCTTGCTGCCAATGGGATGACTTGGGTCTATACAGACAGGAAGCCTGGTCTTTCTGTGGATGACCGGAATGTGGATGAAGTCAGCCAGGTTCCGGTGAGGCAGACTCATCTGGGTCTTTATCCCCCTGAGGCAGAAGACTATGTTCCTGTTGCCCTCGCTGGCTATATATTCGCATGCATTCAGGGACTCCTCGATGGTCAGCCCCATGCCCCTTTTATAGAGGACCGGCAGCTCTGTCTGGGAGCCCACTGCCTTGAGAAGCTCAAAGTTCTGGGCATTGCGAGTCCCGATCTGGAGCATAACCCCTGTGGGATGGCCTGCTGTCTCCAGGGCATCTATGATCTCCTGGATATGGCTCTCCTTGAGGACCTCCATGGCAATCACTTTTATGCCGTACTTGCCTGCCAGATCAAACACCCATGGAAGACACCTGGCGCCATGCCCCTGAAAGTCATAAGGGCTGGTCCTGGGTTTGTATGCGCCCATTCGTGCAGTCTCTATGCCAAGGGACTTGAGACCCTTGAAGGTCTCTTCAATATATTCCGGCGTATCGACAGCACAGGGCCCGGCAAATATGTGCAGGGATTCCTGGTCAAAGGTTATCCCGTTATAGGTGAAGCCTGGAGGGACAAAATTGACATCGTGCCTGCCAATCTGCCTGTACTTGGTGGATACCCTTACCACCTTCTCCACACCGCGCATTCCACGGATCACCTCTTCCGGAATGTGGTGGGTGTTGCCTATGAGATGGAGCTCCCGGACAGTCCTGGTTTCACCCTGAAGCTCCAGGAGGCGGGTTTCCACCTTGGGGAAATTACTGATGAAGTCATAGAGTCTTTCCAGTTCCTGGCTTCCCTTTTCTACGTTTTCCTTGAGAAATATGATCATTTTTCTTCCTCTTGACAGGCTTGTGACAGGGAATGTTGACCATCCCTATCCTCTCCTGATCTATTTTTTAATAACTCTCTATTTATTATGGACAAATTTTGTAACTTTTTCATAAGTAACACCTGGACACAAACAGGTCAACTGCATAGCAATATCTTTTTGTTTCCTTAAAATTCTACTCCTTTTCTCTGTTTCCAGGGCCTGCCAGCTTCTGTATCCAGGTGTTCCGTTCCACGCTCTCCACATTGGTGCATGCCCGTTTGAGGGCGTAGGGCTGGCCCACGAGATAGACCATCTTTTCTGCCCTGGTGATAGCTGTATAGAACCACTTATTGTTGAGCATGATGAAGTGGGAATTGGTCATAGGGATGGCAACGATTCTGTACTGGCTGCCCTGCGCCTTGTGGACCGTCAGGGCATAGGCCAGCTCTATCACATCTCCAAGCAGGTCGAAATCATAGGCCACTACTATACGCTCCGGATATACCACGTGGAATTGCTCCGCATCGAAATCTATGGATTGCACCAGTCCTACATAACCGTTGAATATCCGGGAAAATTCACCGCCCTGAAAAGAGCGTCCGGCCTTCATATACTCATCCCATTTCATGATCTCCATATCCCTGTTCTGGAGATGGACCACCTTGTCTCCCTCTCTGATGGTGAGACCGGCCCTGGTAACCTTGGCACCCGGGGGATTGGGATTGAGTATTCTCTGAAGGTGTTCGTTGAGTATCTCTGTGCCAAGCTGTCCCTTGCGCATGGGGGTGAGAACCTGGAACTCCCATGCAGGGTACTGGAGCCTGTCCCGCCAGGAATCTGCAAGGGAGAGAATCTTTTCCAGAATGGCCTGGTTGTTTGCCTCCCGAAACTGCTTGAGTTCACGTTCTGTGCGGCCCTTTTTCAGAGAGTAGATGTTGTAAGGCTCCACTTTCTGGAAGGAGAAGTCTTCCCATCCCTCCCTGTCCACCCCTTCAGGTATCCTGCCCTGGCGGATCTCATTTGCAAACAGGGTCAGGACACTGCCCTGGGATTGTCTGAAGATCCTGGTCAGATGTACAGAGGGGAGTATGCCGGTTTGCAGGGTGTCTGCAAAGAGATTGCCTGCTCCTATCGGGGGTAGCTGGGCAGGATCTCCAACCATTATCAGCAGGGTTGAGGGCTTCAGGGCCTTGCATAGCCGGTAGAACAGGGTCAGGTTGACCATTGATGCCTCGTCCAGGATCACCACCCTGTAGGGTATAGGGTTCTCCGGGCCATGTTCAAAACTGGAATCGCCCTTATATTTCAGCAGGCTGTGTATTGTCATTGAATCGAAGCCGGTAGCCTTGCGCAGCCTGGATGATGCCATGCCGGTAAAGGCGCAGCAGATTATCTCATCCTTGGGCGCATAGTGGATGGTGAGAAGTTCCAGGATGGCCCTGCAGACCGTTGTCTTTCCTGTGCCAGCATATCCGGCCAGCCCAAAGGCCAGTCGGGGTTCAGAGGCTATCCTTGTAATGATCTCCTGCTGCTCTTCAGCGAACTCCACTCGGTTGCATTCCTGGTATCCGGCAATGAAACCCTTTACCTGTTCAGGAGAGAGGGTCTTCCGTTTCTGCAGAGAAGCCCGCTCCCTGAAAAAATCTATCAGCCACTCCTCCATGAACCGGTAGGCAGCCAGCCCTATCTCTCCATCCTTGCCGGTTACAAGCTCTCCGTCCAGGAGCATCCCCGATATGACGGTCTTTACCTTGGCTGGTGCCAGCAGATCCTCCTCCCTGGACAACAGCTCTGTTACCATCTCCTGAAGCTCTGTTTGCGGCAGCCAGCAATGGCCGCTGGATTCGGCTGCCTCTATCAGCAGGTAGCTGATGGCTGCACGTATCCTCTCTGGCGAGTCGAAACGAAGGCCCAGATCCATTGCTATCCTGTCTGCCGTCCTGAAGCCTATGCCACGGACATCTGTAAGCCGGTACGGATCCTCCCTGATCACTTCCAGGGCCTTCTGTTCAAAATGGTTGTAGATCCGGATCAGGAGGTTCGGGGTGATCTGTGCATTGGACCCGAGATATTCTGCAAGGGCCTTGAGGCTCCTGTGTTTGTGCCAGGACCTCTTTATCACTTCCAGCCTCTTTTCTTTGATCCCTTTCTCCTGAAGGAGTCTTTCAGGTTCTGAATCCAGGATTCGCACCAGCTCCTCTTCTCCGAACTTCTCTATGAGCTGTCTGGCAAGCTTCTCCCCAAGCCCTTTTACCACACGGCTCAGAAAAAAAAGCATCTCGCTTCCTGCAAGAGAGCAGGATGAGAAGGCGAACTGGCGGCCATACTTGGTCATCTCCCAGGAACCGCGGAACTGGAATTCCGATCCTGCAAGACCGGCACCTGAAGCTATCTCCTTCATGTAACCTGTTGCAGTGAATATGGCGCCGCGTTTCGGCTTGACCCTCAATACAACAAAGCCGTTTTCAGGGTTGGCATAGGTTATCCGCTCTACCGTGCCGGTAATCAGTGTCTCCTCCCTGTCCGGGAGGCTGTTTCGGGGCTCCTGGCTTGAATAGGTGGTGTTCATGGGTTTCCGCCCCTT
>JALSKY010000245.1 GCA_026988585.1 Deltaproteobacteria bacterium | reverse complement strand
CCAGGGGGGTTCCAATGCCGGCAACGCCAGGCGGCAGCTCCAGTTCCTCAAATTGAGGCCACAAAAAATCTATTATCTTCTTACATTTGGTGCAGACAAAATGGTGGTGGGCCTCCATGTTTGGATCAAAACGGGCAGAGTCATCCAGCAGATAAAGTTTCTTCAGCAGCCCAAGCCTCTCAAAGGTAGCAAGGGTCCGGTAAACAGTGTCAAGGGAGATGGTGGGAACCCTCCCCTTCAATCGGGCATAGATGCTCTCTGCAGAGGGATGATCCTTGGCAGAGAGCATCTCCTTGAATATCTCGAGTCGCTGATGAGTAAGACGAATTCCAGCCTCAGCGCATATCTGTCTCAACTGGGACAGGATTTCATCTTGTGCTCTTTTTTCTGCCATGGCCTCTCATTGGTTAAGTGTTTATAAGAATAATTCTGATTTAAGAATACACTATCCTCAGCAGCCGTCAATATAAAACTGTTGGAACAGCCATAAAAATAGACGGGTTCACCTTTATGATCACCGAGTTCCACAATTCATTAATTTGCAGGAAACAGGAAAAGTTTGCAATCAAGCCATTAAATATGGTAAAAAACATCAAATAACCGCCAAGAACACTATTATGGTACAGATTTCTCAAGTTTCAACTAAACAGGAGTAAAAAGGAGGCCATTCATGACAAAACTTTCTGCCATCGAGGGGATAGGAGATGCATATTCAGCAAAACTTGAGGCAGCAGGCATTGCTTCAGTTGAATCCCTGCTGGAGGCCTGTGCAGACAAAAAGGGGAGAAAGGCAGTGGCTGAGAAGACCGGCATAAGCGAAAGCCTGCTGCTCAACTGGGTCAACCGGGCTGACCTTGCAAGAATAAAGGGGATCAGCACCCAGTATGCAGATCTGCTGGAGGCTGCCGGCGTGGATACTGTCCCTGAACTTGCCAGGAGGAATCCGGTAAACCTTCACGCCAAGATGGCAGAGGTCAATGAGGCCAAGAAACTGGTACGGAAACTTCCCACACTGTCTCAGGTGGAAGATTGGATTAGCCAGGCCAAGGAGCTTCCCAAGGTAATAACACATTGAGCTGATCTTGTTCTGCGCAGCATCAGCACAAAAACAGGGGGAATAGACTGTTCATACTGCCAGCCTATTCCTCCCTGTTGCAATGTTCCGCAGGCCCCAGCCTTATTGCACGTTCAGCATTCCTGCAAAACCCTCTGATAGTCTTGACATCCCGTGCAGTGAGATCCTTTCTGTCCAGGAGTCTATGGGCATTTCTCATCCAGTAATCAAGAGGTTGTTTTTCCATCAATCCCATAAGCCCAAAAAGTTTCTCTAAGTGCTGGAACATGCCCTGACGCTCCTTCACTGTGGCAAGCCTGGGCCTTTCTGCCCTGCTGATTACTCCACCAGCCAGGGCCTCAAAGATCTCGTAGAGGATCACCACCACGCTCTGGGCAAGATTCAGAGAGGAGAAGTTTGTGGTGGGTATTGTCACCAGGGCATTGCAGAAGGCCAGGTGCTCATTGTTCAGACCAAATTTTTCAGAGCCAAAGAGCAGGGCTATCCTGTTATTGGCCAGGAGAGTTGGCAGGAGTGCTGCCATCTCCTTCGGGGTGTGTGACGGCCTCCTCTGCCGACCGGTCCTGGCACTTGTGCCTATCACAAAGGTTTGATCCTGCAGGGCATTGGCAAGACGATCATACACCACCATATTCTCAATGAGATCCCTGGCCTCATGGGTTGCCATCTTCAGGACATTCTCCATCCGGAGGAGTTCCGGCCTTACCAGCCTTATTCTGGTAATCCCGAAATTCTTGCATGCCCTGGCTGCAGCACCTATATTCTCCGGATACCTTGTCTCGTTGAGGACCACTGTAATGGAGGAGAGGGGATCCCTTTCTTCATGTATTGTTTCTCTCTTCATAACTTGGAGATAATAACTTGAAACCGCTCTCTCATCAAAACATCGTTGAGTAGCCCTATAATAATGAAACGCAATAAGATCCCGGCTGTTGCAACAATCATCTGCCTGGCCCTGGCAATCTGCTCCCTTGGGTTATGGCAGACAGGCCATCCTGTCCTTAAAGAGGTCGTTGTTCAGGACAACTATCTATACCACCACTGGGGACCCCTCAGGATATGCCATATTTCAGACATCCATCTGCCCATCTCCTCAGGCCTGATGCAGAGGACCCTTGAACTGATCAAGAAGACCGCTCCTGATCTCATCTGTATAACTGGTGACATTGCCCAATGGAGCGGTAAAGATGCCCACGTAGTGGCCTTTCTCCAGGGCCTTGAGACTATAGCACCAGTCTATGCGGTTTTCGGTGATGCAGACATGGCGCAGGGCAGGAAACGGTGCTTCTGGTGTCACAAACAGAATGATATCCATTTCCTGAAAGAGACGGGTGTCAAAATACTCAGGGATGATACGGTAACAGTGCATCTGCCGCGCAGCAGGATCAGAATCGTGGGCCTCTCTCCTGAAGAGCTGGATCATGAAAACCAAAAATTCCTAGTGGCAGATGAAAAAAGAGGGCAGAAGCGGGATGAACCACTGCTTGTCCTGAGCCACTTCTCAAAAAACTGGACACTTCTGCCGGAATCTCTCCACCTGCTCTGGCTCTCTGGAGACACCCATGGAGGACAGGTCTATATGCCCAAACCCCTCTGGCCACTGTTCAGAGGCAAGGATTACAACCATCTCAGAGGGTTGTTCAAGCAGGGAAACAGGTGGCTCTATGTTACATCTGGCATAGGCACCACAGCAAAGTTGCCACTGCGCATAGGCATCACTCC
>JALSKY010000244.1 GCA_026988585.1 Deltaproteobacteria bacterium | reverse complement strand
CCGAGGTCACACTTATCCGGATATCTCAGGAAGACTGAAAAAGACGGGATTTACCGCGACCCTCAGGCTCAACATGAGAGAGCCGGCATTAAACAGAAGAAAACCGGCCCCTTTTCCATGCGGAAAAAGGGGCCACAGGAGGAAAGGAAGGATCAAATTGTCTCAAAGGCCTTCCGTATTGCTGGTTTTTGTTGAATCCGCAAGATTACAGACCAGAAAGAATAGCTACTTCAGCCCAATTGGCCTGACCTTTTCTTTTGCCAGAGGAACCGTTCCAGCCTCTACAGGAATGGTGGATGGAGGCAGAGGCAGCACAGCCGGCTCTGTCTGAGCCATGCTTGTCGTTTCTGCTGTCAATCCAGGCAAAACCGCGGCCAGATCCTGAGCCAGGGCAATGGCAGCCTGCTCCACAGCAAGATCTATCTGGCTCCTCTCCCGGGGATCAGCAAAAACCGACTCCGGTTCAACCTGCTTCTCTATCCTGTTGGCCCAGACCACCCTGCCGGTTTCCACATCCTGGAGGGCCAGGCTCACCTGGACCACGCCGGAGGGGATATGTCCGCCCTTATTGGCAAGATAGGCAACACTCCCACCGATTCCTCCCCAGATCAGCCCCTGGTCACCCTCTTTACCGGAAGAGGCGCTCATGACAGCGGTTCCTCCTCCCAATGCCGCTCCAATGGCCAGATCCTGCCAGAGATCATACTGTTCACTTCTGGCAACGCCAAACAGGGACGCAGAAGAGGTATCCAGGAAAAATGGCAACAGCCCCTTCTTTTTAGGATCGAAGGAGTGCCCCTCCCTGACCTCATACTCAACTATCCGGCCCCGAAGGAGATACCTGGAATTGAAGGTACGACCTATCTCTCTGATTGTGGTCCTGTCAAGGCCTACCCTGTTAACCTTTATGGCGTGATCTCTGCCTCCGGCAGCCACCCTGTCTGCTGCATCCAGCTCTCCTTCAATACGCTTGAGCATCTCTGGAGACCAGCCGGAACCAAGCTCTCTCCTGAAGGCATCCCGCCTGCGGAAATTGCCACTGTCTTGCTGAATTACAGTGATTATCCCCTTATCTATCAGAAATCGATACACATCCTCCTCTACCGGAAGATAGTAGCCATGGCGTGCAAGCTCATGGGCTACAGCACTGTGTATCTTTATCTGCCGTCTAAGGGACTCATCAGGTGAAACGCCCTGGCTGTAATCCGCCAACGGGAGCATCACAACACTCTGTGTCTGCCCGATGGGAACTGTTGTACTGTCCATGGGAGATACCGTCTCAGTAACAACCTGACCGCAGCCGGAAAACAGGATCACTGTTCCAATCGCCAATAATGCCTTGATAAGTTTGAAGTTGGGCATCTTTTCCTCCAAAAAGTCAACATTCTCTGTCTGTATTACTTGTTATCGACCTCTTGAAAAAAAAGATAAAAAATGGAGGACCTGAGAAATTTTCCTAAAGAAAAAAACAGGATGGAGGAACCAGAAGAGATGAAATCAGAAAGAGAGAGGGTCAACAGAGCCATTCAGGTGACACAGGCACCACCTGCTGCACGCTCTCTGCCCCGCAGATCAACATCACCAGCCTGTCTATGCCCAGGGCCATTCCAGCAGCCTGAGAAGGGGCATGCGACAACCCCTTGAGAAAACCCACAGGCAACTGTTCAGGAGGGAATCCTTGCTCTGCAAGCCTTCTTGCCTGAAGTCTTGCATCCATCAGCTCTGTAAACCCGTTAGCAAGCTCCACACCTGCCAGATAGAGTTCCACCCTCCTGGCACAGCGGCCATCTTCTGACAGGGCAGCAAGAGATGCCTGCCATGGAGGAAAGTCCTTGAGGAAGACGCCCCCCAGTTCTGCAAGGGCGGGCTCCACCTTCTCCACCATATCCAGATCAAACCGGTCAACGTCATGAACCTCCAGGGGATCCCATCCTGCAAACTCCATGAAGGCCTGGGAGACCGTGATCAGATGAAACGGCGCAGAAAGGTCATATCGCCGTCCGCTGCGCTCAATAACAGCTTCCCCTCTCACAGCAGTCACTGCATGACGGACCAGATCCTGGCAGTCGGTAATGAGCTGCTCGTAATCCACACCCCGCCGATACCACTCCAGCATGGCAAACTCAGGAAGGTGAAACTGGCCGCACTCTCCCTGGCGAAATGCCCTGGTTATGGAAAACAGGGCCGGTATTCCTGTTGCCAGCATGGGCTTGAGATGGAGTTCCGGAGAGGGAAGGAGATAGCTGTTCTCCCTCCCGGCTATCTGAAAGGGATGGATATGCTCCTCTGGAATGATCTCTCCAGCAGAGACAGGCAGATCTATCTCAATAAAACCCCTTTGAAAAAACCAGTCCCGAATGGATCTGAGAATCCGGCTTCTATCCTTTATTGTCTGGATAAAACGGGTCAACCCCTTACTTTTTCACCCGTTCCACATACTGTCCTGTGCGGGTATCTATCTTGAGCACCTCTCCCTCTTCAATAAAGAGGGGAACCTGAACAGTATATCCAGTCTCCAGAGTGGCAGGCTTGGTTGCTCCTGTAGCTGTGTCTCCCCTGACACCAGGATCAGACTTGGTCACCTCCAGCTCCACGAAATTGGGCAATGCTATGCTGATGGGAACATTCTCATTGAAGAAAAGGATATCCACCTCCATATTGTCCTTAAGAAAATTCCTGGCATCGCCAACCTGGTCCTCCGACAGAGTGACCTGCTCATAATTCTTAAGATCCATGAAGTGATAACCGTCACCATCATTATAGAGATACTGCATCCTCTTCTCTTCCAGGTTGGCAGGTTCAAACTTGTCGCCGGAACGATAGGTGCGATCCATGGTCAGGCCGGTTATCATGTTCTTGAGTTTGCATCTGTAAAGGGCCTGTCCCTTGCCCGGCTTTGAAAACTGGAATTCTGTGATGATGTATGGCTCACCATCAATCATTATCTTTAGTCCCTTGCGCAGATCAGAAGCTTCGTACACGGCTTGTCTCCTTTTAACTGTAAAATGAAGAGAAATTTGCACATTGATAGACCAATAACAGGCAAAATGCAACAATCCATGGAGATGAAAAGATAGCAGAATCCGGCTCAACAGGACCTAACTGCCCAAAAAACAAACGGATAAGAAGGTAAAAATGGTGCCAACAAGGAAAGGACTTTATGGACTCTACGCCATCACAGACAGCCGCTGGTGTCCGCCAGACCGCCTGGATCTGCTGGCAGAGCTGATCAGGGCCGCCATATCGGGCGGTGCAGCCATTATCCAGCTCAGAGAGAAGTCTCTGAGCGATCAGGACCTGGAACCTGCAGCACGGCTGCTGAAGGAGATATGCCAGCAGCACGGCAGGTTGTTCATAATCAATGACAGGGTAGAACTTGCTGCAAAGATAAAGGCTCACGGTGTCCATATAGGCAAAGATGACATAGATTTTCACCAGGCCAGAAAACTGATTAGGGATGGGATAGTAGGGGTCTCCTGCTACAACAGCCTGGAACTTGCCAAAAGGTTTCAGGATCTTGGGGCGGACTATGTGGCCTTTGGCTCCATCTTTCCCTCACCCACAAAACCGGATGCGGTCAGGGCAGATCTGCAACTGCTATCAGAGGCCCGAAGCGTTCTGAATATACCCATCTGCGCCATTGGGGGCATTACGGAGGAGAACATACACAGAGTAGCTGCTGCAGGCGCAGATATGGCAGCGGTGATATCCGGGCTCTGGGATTGCCATGAGATCACTGCAAGGGCAAGGAGCCTTGCAGATGCCATGAAAAACCGTAGAGAGTGACTTTTCATCAATATTCATGCAAAATCTTGCGGATTGACGTATAATTCCGCTAAATTATCAAAACCGGTAATCCTTTTGCCCGGCTTACTCCAGATTGTGGGCCGGAATAAGGGATGGAAAGGAGAAATTTAGGATGGCAATAGAGAAAGAAAAGGTGAAAGAAGCCCTGAACAAGGTAAGACCAATGCTCCAGCAGGATGGAGGAGATGTGGAGCTGGTGGATGTAAACGAAAAGAGCGGGGTGGTTACTGTACGCCTGACAGGGGCCTGCAAGGGATGCCCCATGAGCCAGATGACACTCAAATCCGGAATCGAGCGTTATCTCAAGAGTGAGGTGGAAGGGGTTACTGCCGTTGAAAAAGAGGACTGATCCATAACATACAGGCATGAGATACCGAAACCCAACTCACAGAGAAGAACAGGATCCTTGAACCTGCAGGGGAGCAGATGGCAGGGATCAATGGTGATATGGTTCCCCTGCATTGATGGTGGCAGCCCTGTACAACTGCTCGGTCAGGATGAGCCGGGCCATCTCATGGGTAAAGGTCATTGGAGAGAGCGAAATTCTCCACTGGGCCATGCTGATTACCTGGTCTGAAAGCCCATAGGCACCCCCTATGATGAAACAGAGGTTTCTTGTACCGCAATCCCCCTCTTTTCTCATGAGGGATGCCAGGGCCTCCGAACTCATGGAGTGCCCCTTGATATCCAGCACAGCAACCCTGGCCCCCTTGGGAACCGCCCTTATCAGCAGATTGGCTTCAGCCTCCATCACCTCATTGGGCCGGCGCCCCCTGATAGAGCCTGCCCTTGTCTCCACAAGTTCTAACTGGTAGTAATGACCAAGTCTTTTGATATAAGCGGATATACCCTGCTGGAGCCAGGCTTCCCTGGTCTTTCCAGGCCAAAGGAGAGTAATTTTCAACATGACGTCACCAACAAAAAAAAGAGATAAAATCGATAGCACTGATGCCGGTGCAATGGAGACAGACACAAAACCGTCTGAATTCCTGAAAAAGATACCCAAGACAGACAAACTGCTGAACAGAGTACCAGATGGAGTCCCAAAGACAATAGCCCTTGCAGCCTGCAGACAGATACAGGACAGGATCAGAAAACAGATACTGGCCCATGAGGATTCCGCTGAAGAACTCCATGAACTGGTGGAGTTTGAAAACATGGTACAGAGGGTCCTTGCAGAGATCGAACGGCGTCTCTCCCCCTCACTGATACCTGTAATCAATGCCACCGGGGTGGTGGTCCACACCAACCTGGGCCGCTCCCTGCTGCCTGAGGAGGCATTGGAGGCGATGCTCCAGGTCTCCATCCGGTATTCCAACCTGGAATATGACCTTGTGCGTGGCAAAAGGGGCAGCAGGTACAGCCATGTAGAGGAGATCCTGTGTGAGATCACCGGGGCAGAGGCTGCCCTGGTGGTCAACAACAATGCCTCAGCGGTACTGCTCACCCTGGAGACCCTTGCAAAAGGCCGTGAAGTCATTGTCTCAAGGGGAGAGCTGGTGGAGATTGGCGGCTCCTTCCGTATTCCCGATGTTATGGCCCGAAGCGGCGCCATTCTCAGGGAGGTGGGCGCAACCAACCGCACCCACCTGAGAGACTATGCAAATGCCATAAATCCGGAAACAGCCCTGTTGATGAAGGTGCATCAGAGCAATTTTTCAGTTGTGGGCTTTACCAGTGCTGTATCCATGCAGGAGCTCAAGGAGCTGGGTAGGGAGCATGGCCTGCCGGTCTTTGAAGACCTGGGCAGCGGTAATCTTGTGGATCTAACCCCTTACGGATTCATGTATGAGCCCACTGTACAGGAATCCATATCTGCCGGAGCTGATGTGGTCTCTTTCAGCGGAGACAAGATGCTTGGGGGCCCCCAGGCCGGGATCATCGTAGGCAGAAAGGAGTTCATAGATGAGATAAAGATGAATCCCATGAACAGGGCTGTGCGTATAGACAAGCTGACCCTGGCAGCCCTGGAAACCGTTCTCAGGATCTACAGAAATCCGCAGGAGGCCCTGAAAAAGATTCCAACCCTGCGAATGCTCTCAATGGATCCCCAGGAGATCCGTCAGCGGGCATTGCGGCTCAAGAGACGCATTGCCAGGCTGGGAATCCCGGAGCTACGGCTGGATATTGCAGAAACGGTTTCCAGGGTTGGAGGCGGGGCCTTGCCACTGCAGGAGCTGCCCTCCTTTGCGGTTACCCTTCAGGTCAAGGATGATCCCTCTCTCACGTCTGCACTGGAGACCCGTTTCAGAGAGTGTGACCCTCCCCTGATCGTAAGGATGGAGAGCGACAGGATACTCATGGACTGCCGC
>JALSKY010000243.1 GCA_026988585.1 Deltaproteobacteria bacterium | reverse complement strand
TCCATCCGTCCAGTGTGCGTCTGTGAAAACCTGGGTGAACAGGCAGGGCACATTGGCAACCGTAAGAAAACAGGAGGTTTTTGAAAACAAATGGCCAAAATAGACGCATTTTTCAAGCTTCTCCATGAACAGGGGGGATCGGACCTGCACATGGTTGCAGGTGCCCCGCCAGTAATCCGCATCCGCGGAGATATGCAGCGTGTCAAGTACAAGGTTTTGGAAAATGACGAACTCAAAGGAATGTTATACGAGATAGCGCCAGAGAACAAGATCAAAGAGTTCGAAGAGACAGGAGATATCGATTTTGGCTACGAAATTCCTGGTCTTGCCAGGTATAGGGCCAACTTTTTCCAGCAGAAAAATGGTATAGGTGCAGTGTTCAGGGAGATTCCAAGCAAGATTCTCACTGCTGAGACCCTGGGGCTTCCAGAGGTTATGACCAAGCTGGCAATGCTTCCAAGGGGACTGGTCCTTGTGACTGGCCCTACAGGAAGTGGTAAATCAACAACTCTTGCTGCCATACTGGACCATGCCAACCGTAATCGTAAGGATCATATCATAACCGTTGAAGACCCTATCGAATTTGTGCACGAACATCAGGGTTGTCTTGTGAATCATAGAGAGGTGGGAACCCATACCAAGTCCTTCAGTGCTGCCTTGAGAGGTGCCCTTCGTGAAGACCCGGATATCATACTGGTCGGTGAAATGAGGGATCTGGAGACCATCTCTCTTGCCATAGAGGCGGCCATGACCGGTCATCTGGTCATGGGGACCCTGCATACCATTTCAGCCGCAAAGACAGTGGACAGGGTAATTGAGATCTTTCCAACCCATCAGCAGCCACAGGTCAGGGCAACCCTGGCAGATGCCCTGCGGGCAGTGGTATCCCAGACCATGTTCAAAAGGATAGATATTCCCGGCCGCTGTGTTGCTTTTGAGATACTCATTGCTACACCGGCAGTGAGGAATCTTATTCGCGAGGGCAAAACCTATCAGATCCCCTCATCCATGCAGACAGGAAAGAAATTCGGTATGCAGACCCTGGACGATGCCATTATGGAGCTGCTCCAGAAGGGGTGGATCGATCCTGATGAGGCATACTCAAAGTGTGTGGATAAGGACAAATTCAAACCCTATGCCAGGAGTGCACCCCTGGACTTCACGGAGGTTTAGATCGGGAGATGAGAAGAGTAGATCTCAATCAGATACTTGAAGAGATGCTGGCAGCCCATCCCAGGATCTCTGACCTGAATTTTACCTGTGGCCGGCCTTTACAGGTGGCAGCAGATGGAAAACTCCATCAGGTTCAATCCTTTGGTCTCGATACCGGAAGGCTGGTGCCGTTCCAGACTGAACAGGTGGCTCTATGCCTTGTGGACAATGACCGGCGTCTTCTGTCCGACCTGTTTGCACATGGTTCCTGTGATTTTTCCTATAAACTCGAGGAAGGGCCACGCTTTCGTGTGAATATATTCTCTCAGCAGGGGAGATACAGCATAGTAATGAGGAAGCTGGAGACCAGGGTTCCTACAATAGAGGAGCTGAATCTCCCTGAGTGTTTTCTGAAGATGGCCAGAGAGAAAAACGGGATCATCCTTTTTACAGGCGCAACCGGAACAGGTAAGACCACATCTCTGGCTGCCATCCTGGATGAGATCAACAGGAATGAGCCCCTTCATGTAGTGACACTGGAAGACCCTGTAGAATATCTGCATGAATCCAAGGAGGCCACCTTTAACCAGAGAGAACTGGGCCAGGATTTCGATACCTTTGCCAATGGGCTCAGGGCAGCCCTGCGTCAGGCTCCTCATGTAATCCTGGTTGGTGAGATCAGGGATAGGGAGACCATGGAGATTGCATTGAATGCAGCTGAGACAGGACATCTTGTCTTCAGTACCCTGCATACAGTCAGTGCTGGTCACACCATCAACAGAATACTGGGAATGTTTACCACTGAGGAGGAACGACAGGTGAGATCCAGGCTGGCTGAGACCCTGAGATGGGTTGTTGGTCAGAGACTTCTTCCTAAAAAACAGGGGGGACGAGTAGCCATCTTTGAGATCATGCAGAACAATGTCAGAGTGAAGGACAGCATCATAAATGGTGAACGCGAGGGCAAGACCTTCTATGAGATTATCGACGCAGGCAAGGCCTATGATATGCAGACCTTTGATCAGCATATTGCCCAGCTCTATGGCAGTGGAATCATAGATGAGGATACTGCCCTTACCTACGCTTCATCCAGGGCCAAGGTCCGGCAGGGGATAGATCAGATAAAGGCAAGCCGTGGAGAAACCACCACTGATATCAGCGACCTGGAGATAGATCTGGAGTATGGAGGTGTATAGGATCCGGTTTGATGCCGGGTCTTTTGAATAGGAGAGAATGAAATGGTTGAGATAAGGTGTCCCGAATGCCAGAAGAGATATCGCATCGATCAATCCAAGCTGCCTGCCTCAGGAAGGGCAGTAATACGGTGTGTTGAATGCGGACACAAGATAAGCCTGGATGTTGGTGGGCAGAGTGGAGAGGGCCCCGGCGTTTCCCCGGGAGATTCCGGTTCATCTGCTGCAGATATGGATAGGCAGCTGGAGAGATCAGGTTTTGCCGGGGATAGAGAGGTGATATCTAACAGTGAAGCAGATATCCTGGATTCCGGCAAGGCCAGCGCGGTGGTTTATTGTCCAGATATTCAGGCGCAGAAAGAGATTGAGGGAAAGCTTATGGATTTGGGTTTCCAGATTCGTTTTATCAATGATATCGATGGATTGAATCACCTTATGAGATTTAACCAGTTTCAGGTGGCCATACTCTATCAAACCGGTCATGAGCCGGAGGACACCCTGAAATCGATTCTTGGCAGGTTTCACGCCCTTGGACCTGAGATCAGAAGGCAGATCCTGTTGTTATATATTCATCTTGCCGGCAATATAAGTGACCGTTTGTCCGCTTTTTCGAGAGGAGTGGATTATTGTCTGAATCCCCGGGACATTACCGAATTTCACAGGATTATTCCGGAACTTCAGAGGAATCATGAGCTGGATTACCGGGTTTTTGAGCAGGTGCGAAAACAGGTGCGGGAAACCGTGATTTGACATTGGCAGGCTCGAGAGAGGCAAGAAGTGCCCTGTAGTCTTTCATCTTTTCATGGCCAGTGTCCATCCTCAAGCCTTTGAGTCCTGGTCTTCATGGCAAGGTCACCTACATAAACCCATACCGGTACGGGATTTCCCTTCAGATCCATGGCTATCACTATCACCCTCTTGTAAAGACTTGCTCTTCCGGGCCGAAAACACTCCAAAATGTCTATCTTTGGCAGCACTTCCTCCGGTGTGTCAAAAGAGAGTATCTCACCATAGACAACTCCCCATTTCTCTCCAATGGCACAATCCATTGCGGTGAATGGCAGGCTGTTTTGCCTGAGAAGATTATCGATCTCCTGCAGTTTTGCCAGGTCTGAGGCCGGATCAGATGTTCCATGAGCCAGTATGGATTTTCTCGGGACCTCTATGGCTGGATAACCGGCCTTGAGTTGATAGATCCTGCCTGTAACCGTTCCTGGTTCAACCCCCTTTACTCCCTTGCAATATTGTTCATGGTTGGAGAAACCCTGTTTAAGGGTGCCGTAAACAAAGAGCTTTATCATGTTTCTGCTGCTTTCTGTTTGTCTGTTCTGCATGTACGCTGTATCCTGATTCCATTTGTTCTTTCAGTCCCAGGATGGTTTTCGAAAACGGTATCATGAACAGATATTTTTTTACAGTTTCAGGGATAAAGGTGAGGGTTGCTCTCAAGGATGTCAAGCATCTCTATATCAAGGTGGACAGAAACGGAGACTCAGTTCATGTAACAGCACCTTCACATTACTCTTCAGGTCAGATAGAGTCTTTTGTTGCAGAACGAATCCCCTGGATTGAGCAGCAGTTGCACCGAATAAAGGAGGGCAGGGCATTTCGATCCAGGAATGCCATTGTCCATGGAGCTGTTCACAATGTTATGGGGGTCCCATTTAAGCTCAGGATAAACGAGGTCCCGGGGGGAACAAGGCCCTCCTTAGAGAAAAGAGGGAAAGAACTGCATTTGGAGGTTCCCCTGTGTAGTGATCAGAGGCTGTTGCGAAAGCTCATGGCTAAACTGCACCGGATAGAGATGAAAAGGCAGGTACCTTCCATGATTTGTAGATGGGAAGAGATCATGGGCGTGAGGGTATCAGATTTCAGGGTCAGAAAGATGAAGACCCTGTGGGGAAGCTGCAATCCTGAGGCAGGAAGAATATGGCTCAACCTGGAGCTTTCCCTAAGGCCGATAGAACTTCTGGAATGTGTGCTGGTACACGAGATGGTCCACCTGCTGGAGCCTTCTCATAACCGCAGGTTCAAGTCCCTGATGAAGCAGTTCATTCCTGACTATCAGAGGAGGGACAGAGAGCTTGAGACCGTTCCCTTGGGATATTTTTCCTGAACTTCAGTTGTGATTGAGAAAGGAGGATGGGGTAGTCCCGAGTAGATCTGGCCATCCCCCTTGAAGTCAACATGTTGAACTCAACAGGGTCTTGTTGCGGCCTTGATTCCCCTTAATCTGTCACACCGAGGGTGCGCCAGGGGTTACCAGCGCGGGAGATCTGTTTTTTCCTGTAATCTGCATAGGCCTCTCGCATAGAGATGTATGGATCTAAGGCTGAAGCCTTGAAATCCTCATACTCTCCTATTCGCAGGGATACATCATTTATCTTGTTTACTGAATAGGCAGCGATGAGAGCACCCTGATCCAGTATATACGTCCATGGATCCATAAGATAGTTGACACCTAAGCCGATACCATCTCTCAGGCTCGATGGCCCAAAGAACGGGAGCACCAGATAGAAGCCGTTTCCTGCCCCCCAAGTAGCGAGAGTTTGACCAAAATCCACTTCATGCTTTTTTATGTTGTAATCCTTAAACGCTGCATCCCTGAAGCCAAGACAACCTGCAGTTGTATTGATTATGAATCTTGCCAGCTCCTGAAAGAATCCCTGGGCATCCAACTGAAGCATACAATTGGCCATTCTGAGCGGGGTCAGGACATTGCTGAAGAAGTTTGAGATACCATCACGTGCCGGTTCTGGAATCACATAGGCATACCCTTGGGCTACCGGCTTGAGTGCCCAGAAATAGAGTTTGTCATTGAACTGAAAAAGCAGCCGGTTGACTGGTTCAAATGGATCTGCAATGCTATCAGACTCAATATCATCTTCCCAATCATTATACTCGTCGTCTGGGTACTCTTCAGGTTGAAGAGTAACTGCGGCATCTGTTTCCGCAAGAGTGGTGCCCTTCAGTGAAGGCGCGGTAAGGCTGGAAGAGAGTTGCTGTTCAAAGGAGATGTTCTCAGCATGACTGACATTGATGAGGGTATGCAGAGAGCCCCCTATACACAGGATCAGAAAAAAAAGGAAGCAGCTTTTTGACCAGTTCATTGTTTACTCCTGAGCGAAATTCAATAACCCTGAATGGTAGTATTGTTATAAGTTATCGGCAACAGTATCATTGATAATAGTAACATCGGAAAATTTTAAGAGGTACTGCAATAACCATACAATTTAAAACGGAATGGCATGGTGTGTTGTATTATGAAGAGACCTCCTTCCTGTCAAGGGTTCTCTTTGTTGGGATGCCATAAATCCTGGCTTAAGGGCCGATCTCGATATAATCAACAATGGCTGGCCTGCAATGAGATCATGCATGGTTATATGTAGGGTTTATTTTGTGTGTGGAATTGCATACACGCACTTTGTGGGCATGAAACTGATGATCTGCAGAAAGAGATTGCCAATTTCTTGAATGGGGATTTTTTTTTACTTATGGTCTTGATGACGCACCGTATTTGTTATCTGTCGTTGTGCCAACGGAATTTTGTGGCAGAAAAGGGCTTTTAGCAGAGGAATGATATGTCTGTTGATGTTATGACGGATATTTTGAATTCAGCTCCTTTTGTAGCCGGGCTTCTTTTGATCCTTGGTTTTTTTGGCGGCAAGGTTGCCAACCGTATTGGACTCCCAAGGGTAACCGGTTATCTGTTGGTAGGGGTGTTTTTCAGTCCATCTGTGTCAGGATTGATACCCAAGACCCTTTTGATCAACGAACTGCAGGTGATTACGGAACTGGCCCTGGCGGTAATTGCTTTCACCATTGGAGGAAGTCTGGAGTTGGCACGCCTAAAGGGATTGGTGCGGCAGATTGGAGTTATAACAGTTTTACAGGGATTCATGACTGCTTTGCTTACAGGTGCAGCCATTTTTTCCCTGCTTACCATGGTTCCGGAGATAGTATCAATGCCAGCCTGCGTTCCGGCTTCATGTTTGGCTGCAGCCTTGGTGTTTGGGGCCATTGCATCATCTACAGCCCCAGGCGTGGTCATGGCTACTGCTGCAGAACTCAATGCCAGGGGAAGGTTCACCATGACCCTATTGGGAGTCATCGCCCTTGGAGATGCCCTTACCCTCATACTCTTTGCGGTAGCAGCTACCATAGCACAAAATTTGCTCACACCTGGTTCTGTTTCTTTGCTTTCCATGATTACTATCCCAGTTTTTAAGATCGTGATCTCTATGTTAATTGGGGCTGTTGGGGCAGCAGTACTCTATTTCTCCGCCAAAATAGCAGAAAGCAGCAAGTCTTTGCTCATGGTTGTCTTAGGAGTTTTGGTTACTGTTGCCAGCATATCAACACCCTGTGGAGCATCACCCCTGCTGGCCAATATGGTACTTGGGGCAGTCCTCACCAACATTGAACGGGGATACAAGGAGTATTTTCTGGCAGTGGAGTTTATGGATGAGATGATCTTCGGCCTGTTTTTCACATTGGCTGGAACACACTTAGATATCCAGGTGTTTAAGGCGGCTGGTCTTCTGTGTCTTATCTTCGTGCTAATACGTGTTGTTGGAAAACAGACCGGGGCGTGGCTGGGTGCTGTTGTTTCAAGGGCTGATCTGAGTGTCAGGAGATATCTGGGGTTGGCCCTTTTTCCCCAGGCGGGCATAGCCATCGGGTTGGCCATGCTTGCCGAAGGGATTTTTTCCGGTTCTTTAAGAGATATAGTTGTCAATACCGTGTTGGGCGCAGTCATCCTAAATGAACTTGTTGCTCCCCTTGTTTTGAAATTCTGTTTCAAAAAGGCAGGAGAAGTGCAGTGAAACAGTCTTGCAGATTGATTCCCTTGGGAGAGTTATTGGAAAAACTCAGTGACTATCCGTATGTACTGGTAAATGAGAAGGATTCATTGCCGGAAATTGGTAAACGAATCCGAACCATGCCGGGAGTAAGGAGCATCTATGTAGTTGATCACAATAACCGGGTGATAGGTGCTATATCTCCAAGCAGATTTATAAGGACCATAATGTCTCCGGGATCATCGTATGAATTCAGCGTCAGGAATCTTATGGACCATATCACATGTAACTGTGCATCTGATATCATGGATGATCATCTGGTCTATGCCCTGCCCACGGAACCGATACAAACCATTATCAAAAAGATGCTCCAGCGAGAGATAAAGGAGATTCCTGTCCTGGATGATCAGGGACGTATCATTAAAAATGTTGGTCTCCTTGAGTTATGGCACGTGATCGAACCGGAATGTTTGCCCTTTGGCCCTGTGTAAGAAAACTTTTTCCTAGAAAAACTTTTCTGTTATAGGGAAAATTTTTTCCCTTTTGGTGGCTGTTGCCTTTTTTCCCTATGTTGGTAAAGGGTTTTAAATCCTTTGTAACGTGGAACAGGTTGGAACGGTGTTTGCTCTTTTTTTAAAAAAATAGAAACAAAAGATTAAAGGGGATGCGCCATGAAGAAAATTGCCAGCAAGTCAAGAGACCAGCGGAATCAGACAGATTTTGAACACCTCTCACAGTTGTTTACTGTTGATCCCGAGGCCTTTGAACTGGAGAGAAAGAGAATCATAGAAGAAGAGATCGCATCCCGGCCGCCTGAAATCCAGCAAAGCCTAAGGCAGTTTCAGTGGGTTCTGGACATGAAGCGAAAAAGGTGCAAGACTCCTCTTGAGGCCTGCTTCATGTTTCACGAGATGTTAATGAATAATGTTTATGGTGATGGGGGGATTCTTGAAGGGCTTGAGACCTTGAAGGAACTGGTTTCCCTGAGAGATAGCAACGCCCCGGTCACAGCTATGAAGAGCGGCCAGGATAGCAGGCACAATCCCTTATCACATAATCCCTTATCAACTGATGAGCTCATTGCCAGATCATGCAGTTCAGATCAACACCAGGATTCACCAAGAGTAAAGACCAAGGTTATAAATATATCTACGTTCAAAAGATCCTGAAGGCAGAAGCCCGGGAGATAAAGTTAAACCATAGTGGAGATGGGCAGTTTTTATGGTTTATGGGGTTGAACCATTTCTGCCTTTATGTTAAATAGGCTGCCTGATCTCTCGTCGGGGCGTAGCGCAGTCTGGTAGCGCATCTGCTTTGGGAGCAGAGGGCCGGGGGTTCAAATCCCTCCGCCCCGACCACTATCCTTGCCTGTAATCATTAGACCATTTCAAACAGGAACTCTCTCAAACAGCTTTAGTCGGTACCCTATTGTTTGTTCTTATTAAATAAAGAGTGAGTCCCTTGATGGTCAAAAAATTACCGGAGTTCAGTCGTTATCAAGGATTGGTTAGGTTTGCTGTACGGAGGATTGTTTTCCTTCTTTTGGATGGCTATTATCCTGCCTCTTCAGCTCTCTTTCTCTTGCTGCCCTGTCTATATCTATGATCTTGGTATTTCCTACGTAGTCCTTCACTTCATAACTGCTGATATTTGCGATCTTCTGTCCCAGTTTAGTTAGTCTCTCCACCTCTTCTGAGATGATCTTCAGTTTCCTGTAGAGTGGGTCTGCAGGTGAAAGCTTCTGGAGCATCAGCCAGACCTGCCCTGAGATAACCTGAAGAGGCTGATTGAGTTCATGGGCTGTGCCACCTGCCATCTCCAGTACACCTGCAAGACGCTCTTTTTCCATCTTTTCCTTCTGTGCAGTCACCTTTTCTGTGACATCTATGATTACTGCTATGGCTTCAGGATCTGCCCCTGACAGCTTCTTGCTGCTGATGTGCCAGGATATGATCTTTTGGCCCTCTA